>DATMXZ010000172.1:0-4898 GCA_035561235.1 Ignavibacteria bacterium | reverse complement strand
CGCTAAGAATGCACAAAAATTCTGCCTGAGTTCTGCAAAAGTTCTGCTTTTTAGAAAACAAGGAGCCAAAAACAGACCGTTTCGATATTTTCTATAAACGAAAATTTTTTTAACTATTCATTGAAATGACTAAAAATTTTTATTTCTATGCGTTATATTGCACATTATATAGATTCGGGATGTAGCGTAGCCCGGTAGCGCGCTTCGTTCGGGACGAAGAGGTCGCTGGTTCGAATCCAGTCATCCCGACATAAAAATAAGGCTCGTGTAAAACCACGAGCCTTGATTTATTAAAATGATAGTCTGCAACTCTGATTATTTTATACTACAAACCTTTTCATATCTTCCTCCCGAGTAAATATCGAACATTTACAAGGAAACAAATCGGAGGGATTAAAGTATAAAAAAGAAACTAACGCAAATGACAATGAACATAATAAAACTATATTTCGCCGCCTTACTTATAAATATTATATTTTTCTGCGGGAGCGTATATTCGCAGGACTCTCCGATTCTCTGCGATAATTACGAAGCGCTTTATTCCATTATAAAAACCGGAGAAGCTGCGTCTATTGAGAAGACAACTTACATCAGGGAATTCTCAATAGTCGAAAAAAGCCTTGTAACGGTAACGCCCGTTACGGCTCTCGAGAACGGCTACGAAGTTAATTACAAGATAACCGACCTCTACAAGAGTAACGATGCTATGACCGATGAATCGTCCGTGCTGGGATTCATGACCGCGGGATACAGGAATTTCCCGAAATACTACCAGAAGTTCATCGGAACCTCCTGCAAGTTGAACGCGAGGACACCTGAAAGCGCGCTGGACGCTGTCAAGAGCGGGATTGATTTTACAATTGATATGAGTTACGAAATAACAGGAACTCTGGTTGATGCTTATAATAAATACTGCAAATCGGATACGACCACGCACCACACGGTAGTAAAGAAACCCGCGGTATATCTCTATCCGGAAAAAGATATGAATGTGAGCGTCAAGGTTATCGTAAACGGACAACTTACTTTAACCGAGCCGCTGTATGGTAACGGATGGAACGTGAACGTCAATCGTGACGGTATAATTGACGGCAAGTACGATTATCTTTTCTACGAAGCGGACCTTAATAAAATCGAACTGCCGGACGAAGGATGGGTCGTCGCATTTGACGAACTCGATAAATGGTTCGATGAAAACCTTACCACGATGGGTCTGAACGAAAAAGAAATCAGACAATTCAAGGAATACTGGCTCGGCGACCTTGAACGCGCAAATTATTATGAGATAAAGATTCTCGGGAACGAGTTTCTTGAGAACAACATGAGACTGGACATTTCACCCGCGCCGCAGACAATCCTTCGCCTGAATTTTCATTTCCAACCTATGAGCGTGAAGACTGAGTTAAAGGCGCCTGAAAATAAGAAGTTTGAAAGAAAGGGCTTTACGGTGATTGAGTGGGGAGGGATCAACAATCAGCAATTAACAAATAACAATTAACGGTTAACAATTAGCGGTTATTTATAGCCCCTCGATAAATCGGGGGGCTATTTTATTTCTTGCCATTTCCTATTTTATGCCGCTCCTATGGAGCTAATAAGATATTTCAACGCTTCCTATTCGATGCCGCTCCTACAGAGCTAAAAGATTTTTCGAACCTTAAAACCGCACCGAGAGTCCCCAAAGAGCGAGGAGACTCTCGGATACACAAATAAAGAAATCGATTTATCAGAATCCTATTTTATGCCGCTCCTACGGAGCTAATAAGATATTTCAACGCTTCCTATTCGATGCCGCTACTGCGATAAAAATCAAATTCGGATTATTTTAATTTATCCATTTCTTTCTTCACGAATTCTTTCAGGAGAGAAGAATCAGGAAACTCCGAAACGGCTTTATCGTATAGTTCGCCTGCTTTCTTTTTATCGCCGTCATCATCGCGTTTAAGGTACGCCATTACAAGAAAACCGTATGCCATATCCTTTCCCCAGTCGGGATAGTAGGTTTCTTTCTCGACGCGCTTGCCGAAAAGTTCGAGTGATTTCTCAAGTAAAGGAACCGCTAATTTCACGCCGCCGCCGAACATTTCCGGGGTATAGAAAACAGATATGCCTTCCATAAGAGACAGCCGCGGATTATCGGGCTCTAACTGAGACGCTTTATTCTTCGCTTCATCCGATTGAGCGACAATATCATTCATCTTATCGGGCTCATAAACCCATCTGTTAAAGCAGAGAGCGTACCTCAGCACGTAAGAATCCGCAAAGTCGTCCCTGACGAGAATTGATTTTTCAACATTGGCAAAACCCGACTCGGTGTATTTTTTAACCTTGTCTTTGTTCGAAGCGTCGCTCATCGAAGCGCTCGCAATTGAATAATCGATGTAAGCGATATAGTAATTTACTATCCACTCGCTTTTTTTCAACTGAAGTATTCTTTCGAACTCGCCCCTCGATTTCAAGAGAGCCTTTTCGTCGAAGGTGTTCAGAGCCGACTTCAGGTTCTTCTTCGCTTTTGTGATGGCATCCGTAAAATCATCGGCGCGGAGAACATTCACCGAAATTAAGATTATTGCCGCAAGTAAAAGTGTCTTTGATAAGTTTTTCATATTATGTAATTAAAGTTGCAATCCCATTCCGAAATAGATGGTGCGGAAGTTAGTCGAATTAACCGACCATTTCTGAGAATAATCGAAATTGTAATTATACTCGTATAAATTTTTTGTGTTCAAAACATTGTTCAAAGCAGCGAACGCCACGGCGAACCTGCCGAAAAGAGCGAATATATACTGCGCATTAACGTCAATACGCGTATAAACGGGATACCTGCCGCTGTTCATATCCGCATATATCGGGACATACGCGTTCTGTGAAGGGTCATAAATACTACCCGTGACAGGTGTATACGGTCGTCCCGTAGATATTTTGTACGTCGCTCCCACCGTCAGGTAATCCGAAATATTGTACTCTGAAACCAACGAAAGTGTATGAGTTATATCGTAATCGGCAGACACCTCACTCATTCCCTCATAGGGCGTTCGTTTTGAATCGACATACGAATAAGAAAGCCATCCGTTGAATTTCGGTTTCAGTCTGATTTTCAGAAACGCGTCAACACCCGTCACGTATCCCTTACCGTCCGAAGTATAGTTATAATAATTATAAGAATTCGAAACAAGGTTCGTATATTTCTTGTAATAAGATTCCAAACGAAAGATGAAGTCATTTTCCCTGTTGTATTCGTATCCGAGAATGTAATGCACGGCTTGTTCAGGTTTCAGTTCAGAAATATTCCCGCGCATGAAATAAATCAACGCAGGAAACTGATGATATATGCCCGATGCGGCTTTAATGAAACTGTGTTTTGTCAGTCGGTAAACCAATGATAGCCTCGGGTCAACGACGGCTTTTTCTGTAAGAGTATAATAATCGCTTCGCACGCCTCCCTGCAGCAGGAAATCATCGCTGAACTTGTATCTTAATTCTGTGTAAACGCCTGCCCTGCCTGTTTTCCGGAGAAAATCGAGATTATAATAAGGCGCATTTTCCCTCAGATTGTAAAAATAAACCGGCGCTCGTCCGTTTTCCTTGAAATCGTTGTATTCATACTCGATGCCTGCGGAAACATCGGCGTTTTCCGTCACGGGAGTCGCGAAATCGGTCCTGACCTTGCCGTAGAGTGAATTCGATACCATATTCAGCACGCCGTATTTGTTCGTTCGATTATCAGAACTGAAAGAAACGCTGGTGCTAAGCAGGCTAACGTCCGTCGGCGCGAAAGAATATTTCAGATTTGTGAAGAAATTTTTATTCCTCCCCGAATAAAAACCGCTGTACGTCGGGCTTTCGCTTTTGATACCCATATTGTCATAACTGAAATTAAGATACAATTTGAGCAGTCCTGTATTTGAAGTCTTAAAGACCAAAGTGCCTCCGAGATTTGACGCTGTAGGCATCGGCTCGAACTCCGTATTGTCGTTATTAATTTCTACAAACGGCTTAATGAAAAACTGTCCCGCGGAAAAAGTCGCTCCGAATTTTCCGTCCTTATTCCTGTAAACGCCCGACAGACCCGCATTTGCAAGCCCTATGAAAGCGAACATGCCTTTTGTCTGCGGCATATCGTACGACTGCAAATCGAGCACAGCGGAAAGCACGTTTCCGTATTTCGCGGAAAACCCGCCGCTCGAGAAATTAATACCTTTCATACCCCACGGATTCACAGTCGAATACGAAGACGTGTTATAATTGTCTCCGAAAAGAAACGGATTATACAGTGAAGCGCCGTCGAGGAATGTCAGCACTTCGGACGGGTCGCCGCCCCTAACCGCGATGCGGCTTCCTTCATCGACCTGATTGGAGCCGGGGAACGTGGTGATTGCGCGGTAAAGGTCCGCATCCGCTCCGGGTATCCTCGTGATTTCAAGCGGAGTAAGTGTCACTCTTGAGTTCTCGCCCGACGTGAACGAACTTGCCGTAACCGTGATTTCATCCGTCTTGAATTCCGTGCCGCTCAGCGTAACGTCATGAACCAGCGTGCTGCCTTCTTCGATATCAACGTTCATTTTTCTTTCGCCGAAATCGACAGCGGAGAATATAATAACCCGCCTTCCCGTCTTATCGGTTTCAAACTCATAATATCCCTTTTCATCCGTTGTCGCGCCGTCTATCGTGCCTTCAATCACGACATTGGCGCCTTCAACAAACTTACCCGTTTTATTCTTAACGGTTCCTTTCACGACGGACGCTTTTTTCACGCTGTCATTCTGCGGAAAAGCAGATGCAGAAATAAAAAGAATAACAAATACCAGTAGAATTTTCATAACCAAATTTTCTTTTTTAAACGGCGAATCAGATTAACGAGTTGTTCCTCCATTCAGAATGGGGTCAATCATTGTTTC
>DATMXZ010000171.1:0-2105 GCA_035561235.1 Ignavibacteria bacterium | reverse complement strand
CTTGAGGAATATTATTCGCTGAAAAAACTTTATGACGAAAGCAAGGATTCGATTACTATACCCGGCGCGAATATAATCATTCGCAATTATAAATTTAATTCAGTAACCCCTGATTTTTTTCCGGGCAACGATTATATGGCTTCCCTATTTCAGAGACATTACGGAAAGACGCGCCCGGGCAGCATGACAGAATTCAACGATAATCAGATTTCGGATTTTAAGTGCAACACGGACTTCGTTTATCCGGTTTACTGCAAGCGGGGTAAGGGGAAGCAGAACGGCGTGATTATTATGCTGCACGGATTGAACGAAAGCAGTTGGGACAAGTATCATTCCTGGGCGAAAGCGCTTGTCGAAAACACGGGGCAGCCTGTAATACTGTTTCCCATATCTTTTCACATAAACAGACGACCCCAGTACTGGGCTGAAACCCGGAAGATGAACGCTCTTTCCAAAGAGCGTAAATCGTTTTACGATGACCTCGCGGAGTCATCATTCGTAAACGCGGCAATAAGCACGCGCCTTCAGTTCGCTTCGGAACTGTTTTTCTGGTCGGGGCTTCGGACTTACATTGATATTCTGCGCCTTACAGAAATGCTTACGCGAGGCGATTTCGATTTCGCGGCAAAGAATACGAGAATAAATTTTTTCGGTTACTCAATAGGAGCATTCCTAGTAGAGGTCCTGATGATGTCCAGATTCGACCTCTACGAAAAATCCAAGGCCGTTCTTTTCTGCGGCGGTCCCGCGATGGACCTGATGTATCCCGCCTCGAAATATATATACGATACGGAAACAGAAAAATCAATGAGCAGGTTTTACATCAAGGATTTCGAGAATGCGTTAAAGCAAGATAAGTTCCTGTACAATTATTTTCACGCGCCGCCGAACGAAGCCCTTGCCTTCCGTTCGATGCTCAATACGGAAAGATTCAGGACTCAGCGTGAAAATATGCTGGGAAGAGTAAACAGAAACATTCACGCGGTTTGCCTTAAGAAAGATACTGTGATGCCGCCCGATTCGGTCAGAAAAACACTTGAGGGAAAGAATAACGTTCCTGGAATAAAGGTAACTGAACTGGATTTTCCGTTTGAATACGACCACATCAGCCCGTTCCCGCTCGGCGAAAACATAAAAGCGGAGACCGACAGGGCATTCAACGAATTCATTAAAATTGCGTCTGAAGTGCTTGTCTAAGATTTATTCATAAAAGTATCTCAGCATATAACTGCTGACGTCCGACAGGTCCGATATCTTCACCTGCCTGACAAGATTTCCGTCATATTCATATAACTTAGTTATCTTGCCCTGCGGTGAATCACTGATTTCTTCTACAACTTTGCCGTTCGAATTGTAGGTGAACTTAGTTGAACCAAGCGTCTTGCCGTTTTCCTCCTTAACGGTTTTTTCTTCGAGCAAGCCGTTTTTCCATATGTAAGATACCAACGTCGTTTTCTTATTGCCTAAAATTATTTTTTCCTCGAGACAGCGCGAATTCGCGTCATAAGTGTATAGATACTTATAGTCGGCTTCATCGTTGCTGTTATACTTGATTTCCTGTATGATGTTTCCCCACTGATCGGATTCGAATTCAGAATAACCGAATAATACTCCGTCAGCAGTCACGTACTTCATTTTTTTCAGCGCGCCACCCTCGTAAGAATACACCTCGTCGAACGCCTTCGAAGCGCCGAGAAAGATTTCGCGCCTGTCCGTCAGTCCGTCCTCACGGTAATAGAATTCAGTTTTACCGGTAATGTTATTTTTATCATCATAGATTTCGCGATACAGAATTTTATTCTGCGGATTGAGCGATATTATGCTTTTCGAGTATGCAGGCGTATAATTGATATCCGTGAAAAGCATTTTTTCAGCGTCGTAAGTCATTATTTCCGCCACGGAAGAGTCCTGCTGGAAATCCACTTCATCGTAATCGTATCTGTATATCGTTATCTTCTTCATTCCGTTGTCTTTAACCGCGTTAACCTTGTCAAGTTCGGCGTTCTCGGTGTCAATCATCATTTTTATCTGCGGAAACACGAACGCGGGAATCATAAACAACAAAAGAATAAATGGGGAAAAGAATTTCATAGTATTTATTTTCA
>DATMXZ010000170.1:0-9575 GCA_035561235.1 Ignavibacteria bacterium | reverse complement strand
AATTGTTATAACCAATGCCGTATCCTGTACGCGGCAGAACAAAAAAATATTTCGAAAGGAATTATAAATAATTGAATATTGATGAGTTAAAACCCGAACAAAGAGCGAGAATCTCTCAGTTTGGCGTGAATACCTGGTACGTTCTCGAAATGCTCAATGAATACGAAAAAGCGCCCGGGAGCGTTAGCGATTACTGGAAGGATTTTTTCAGGTCGATTGAAATTAAAACGGATAAAAAGAAAACTGATAACGGCAGGGGACATTCGACTAAAGAAATTAAGTTTCCATTGCCTTCTAATGATGACGATACTATTCCGATTCGGGGAGCGGGCGTTAAGATTGTCGAAAATATGGATAGCAGCCTCTCTATACCAGTCGCTGCTTCTCTCAGAACTGTGCCCGTGAAAGTCCTCGAGGAGAACAGGAATTTTATAAATGATTATTTCAGAAAAAAACGTCTCGGGAAGATTTCATTCACTCATATAATCGGTTGGGCTATCGTCAAATCGCTGAAAACTATGCCCGTAATGAATAACGCTTATTCCGTTATTGACGGCGAACCGGTTATGATTAAAAGACACGACGTTAACATAGGACTTGCGATTGATATCGTAAAGAAAGACGGCTCCCGCTCTCTCATTGTTCCGAATATTAAGAAAGCGAATGAAATGAACTTCAGGCAGTTCTTCGATTCTTATAACGCGATTATCGCGAAAGCCCGCGCGAATAAAATTGAAGTCAGCGATTTTCTCGGAACCACTATCTCTTTGACAAATCCCGGCACCTTAGGAACTTCGTCGTCAAATCCGAGACTTATGCTCGGGCAGGGATGCATCGTCGCTACCGGCAGCATAGGCTACCCTCCCGGCTTCGAAGCATCTAACAGGAATGTAGTTTCGTCTCTCGGCATCAGCAGGGTGATGAACATTACAAGCACTTATGACCACAGAATAATTCAGGGCGCTGAATCGGGACTTTTTCTGAAGAAAATCCACGAACTCCTCGCTGGCGAAGATAATTTCTATGACGAAATATTCGATGACCTCGGACTTCTCGTGAAACCCGTTAAATGGAATCCCGATAACGAAACGGAAGAGTTTGACTCTTCCTTTAATATTAAGGAAGTCGAAAAATATGCGCGCGTTATTCAGATGATGAATATGTTCCGCGTCAGAGGCCACCTCCTCGCGAATCTTGACCCGCTGCATCCAAAGGCTATGTATCACCCTGAACTCGACCCGGTCAACTACGGATTTACTGTCTGGGACTATGACAGGAAATTTTTCTGCGACGGGCTCGGAGGTTACAAGGTAGCGACTCTGAGAAATATACTCGATATGCTCCATCAGACTTATTGCGAAAATATCGGCGTCGAATACAGGCACATACAGGACCCGGAAGAAAAACTCTGGCTTCAGAATAATATGGAGTCCGTGAGGAATAAACCCGAATGGAACAATAGATTTAAAAAGAATACGCTCTATAAACTCATTCAGGCGGAGACGTTTGAGAAATTTATCGATAAGAAATATCTCGGGCATAAAAGATTTTCTCTCGAAGGCTCCGAAACTCTCATTCCCGTCCTTGACTTCATAATCAACGACGCGGGGAATGACAGCGTTCAGGAGATTGTTCTCGGAATGGCGCATCGCGGTAGGCTCAACGTCCTCGCGAATATTATCGGAAAACCCCTCGAATCGATTTTCTCCGAATTCGAGGATATCGTTGACCTGAAATCAACTCAGGGCTCTGGCGATGTGAAATATCATCTCGGCGCCGCGGGTATGTACAAAACAATGAATGATACCGAAATTAAAGTCTCTGTAGTGTCTAACCCGTCACACCTCGAATTCGTTAACCCCGTCGTTGAAGGTATCGTTAGAGCGAAACAGACAAGAATTAATGACGAAACGAAATCGAAAATTATTCCCGTTCTGATTCACGGTGACGCCGCTTTCGCGGGTGAGGGTATTGTCGCTGAAACCCTCAACTTGTCTCAACTCAGCGGTTACAGTACGGGCGGTACTATTCACCTTATCGTGAATAATCAAATCGGCTTTACTACTCCTCCCGTTGACGCGCGCTCTACTGTTTATGCGTCCGACGTCGCGAAAATGATTCAGGCGCCGATTTTCCACGTGAATGGCGATGACCCCGAATCCTGTATCTGGGCTGCGAAACTCGCGTACGAGTTCAGAATGAAATTTAATAAGGACGTCGTGATTGATATATTTTCGTACAGACGCCTCGGACATAATGAAACCGACGAACCCGCGTTCACTCAGCCCGTTATGTATTCCCTGATTAAAAAGCATCCGTCAGTTAAAGAGATTTATGAAAATTTGCTTCTATCTGACAGGGTCGTCACACTGGATGAATTAAAAAAGATGGAGAAGGAAATTATTGAGAATATGGACGCGAACTATTCCAGAGTTAAAAAACTCGACAGGAACGGTAATGTAAACTTTAACGATATATCGCTTACTTATTCCGATGACGAAATCCGGAAATACCGCGATGACTCTTCTTCGTCAATAACTCCTGAGATTATTGAAAAAATAATAAAAGGCGTAACTGAACTGCCGGAAGGATTTAATCTGCACCCGAAATTGAAAAAGTTCATTGAGAACCGGAGTGATTTCCTCCGCAATGACTCCGGCGCTGACTGGTCTGTCGCTGAAACTCTCGCTTTCGGTTCTCTGCTGCTGGATGGAATACCCGTTCGACTCAGCGGACAGGACGTGTCAAGAGGCACTTTCTCTCACAGACACGCCGTGCTGACGGATTTTACAAATGAAAAAGAAATTATTCCGCTTAATAATCTCGATACTCAGGCGAAAATTGAAACCGTCGATAGCCTCCTTTCGGAAGCCGCCGTTCTCGGTTTTGAATACGGATACACTACATCGGACCCCGTGACTCTCGTTCTGTGGGAAGCGCAGTTCGGCGATTTCGCGAATGCCGCGCAGGTAATTATCGATAACTTTATCGTGAGTTCTTACACGAAGTGGAAATTGCCCAATCACATCGTCCTGCTTCTTCCTCACGGATTCGAAGGTCAGGGCTCTGAACACTCGAGCGCAAGACTCGAAAGATTCCTCATCCTTTGCGCCGGGGACAATATGTTCGTCTGTAACCCGACGACTCCGTCGCAGTATTTTCACCTCCTTCGAAGACAGGCGAAATCTTCGTCAAGAAAACCTATGATTGTTATGTCTCCGAAAAGCCTGCTCCGCCATCCGGATGTAAAATCATATATTATTGATTTTACAAATGGTAAATTTGAAGAAGTACTTGACGATAAACAAGCGGAAGTTGATAAAGTGAAGAAGGTTATTCTAACCAGCGGCAAAATTTATTACGAACTTATTAAGCACAGAAAAGAAAACGGTATTGATGATACTGCGATACTTAGGCTCGAACAGTATTATCCGTTTCCTGCGGAAAGTTTGAAGAGTATCATCGGCAAATATAAAAACGCGGGCGAAATCAGATGGGTTCAGGAAGAACCCGAGAATATGGGCGCACTGAATTTCATCAGGACTAGGATAACGGAGCATATTACAGGCGGAAAAATTTTGTCCTTCGTATCCCGGAAAGAAAGCGCCAGCCCCGCCCCGGGCTCGTATAAAGTTTTCGCCGATACACAAAAACAGTTAATTCAAAAATCATTTGATTAATATTTGAAGATTCTTATTCTCTTTTTGTCGTTTCTACTCGCGGCGGAAATTGTTACCGCCCAGACGATTGAATATCCGAAAGCAAGAAAAACAGACCACACGGACGAATATTTTGGTACTGTCGTCGCCGACCCTTACAGGTGGATGGAAGATTTGAACAGCGCCGAACTTAAAGATTGGATTCAAAAAGAAAATGAAATTACATTCTCTTACCTTGATGAAATTCCTTTCAGGGATAAAATCAGGCAGAAACTCACTGAAATCTGGAATTACCCTAAATACTCCGCTCCGTTTAAAGTAGGGGAGTATTATTTCTTCTATATGAATAACGGACTGCAGAATCAGAGCGCGCTTTATTGCCGTAAAGGAATTGACGGCGTGCCTGAATTGTTCCTCGACCCGAACACGTTTTCAGATAACGGCACCGTTGCTCTCTCGACTGTCTCGGGCTCCTACGACGGCAAATACCTCGTTTACGGTATCTCGAAAGCAGGCTCCGATTGGAACGAATTCTTCGTGATGGATATCGCCTCTAAAACTAAACTCAATGACCACCTCAGGTGGATTAAATTCTCTGGCGTATCCTGGCACGATGACGGTTTCTATTATAACAGGTACGAAGCGCCTGAAGAAGGTAAAGAACTTTCTGCGAAAAACCAGTCGCCGAAAATATATTATCATAAAATAGGCACCGACCAGAGCAGCGATGTCCTGTTCTACGAGGATAAAGAACATCCCGATATGTCATTCGGAGTCTGGGTCACGCGCGACGGGAAATATATGTACCTTTCAAAAAGCAGGAAGGGATTCAATGGCAACGAACTTTACTTCAAGGACCTTAGAAAGATGTCACGGAACTTCACGCCTATAGCCGTTGGATTTGATATCGACTACGGCGTCGTTGGAAATGAAGGGGATTATATCTACCTGAATACGAATAAAGCCGCGCCAAGAAATAAAATTGTCAGATTTGACGTTAGCAGCGGAGAAATATCGGACTTGATTCCCGAGAGCCAATACGTGCTGACTGACGCTTCGATTTCACAATCGAAAATCCTTGTGCAGTATATGAAGGATGTTACAAATAGAATTTATACCTATGACCTCGATGGCAATATGCTCAAAGAGCACGAACTGCCTTCACTCGGCAGCGTGTCGGGCTTCAATGCCGACAGTGACGAAAGTGAAATATACTTTACGTTCACCTCATTCCTTTATCCCGCAACCATTATGAAATTCGATATCGTAAAAGGAGAAACGTCGGTTTATAAAAAATCCGAAATCAAATTTGATTCGGATAAATATGAAACGAAACAGATTTTTTACGATAGCAAGGACGGAACAAGAATACCGATGTTCATCGTGCATAAAAAAGGTCTCGTGCTCGATGGAAATAATCCAACCCTCCTGTATGGATACGGCGGTTTTAATGCAAGTATGAAACCGTCTTTTAATGCTTCCAATATAATACTACTCGAGAACGGGGGGGTGTACGCTCTGGCGAATATTAGGGGCGGAGGCGAATATGGCGAAGACTGGCATCAGGCTGGAACGAAACTTAATAAGCAGAATGTGTTCGACGATTTCATCGCCGCTGCTGAGTATCTGATTAACAATAAATATACTTCCGCTGAAAAACTCGCCGTGGAAGGCGGCTCTAACGGCGGGCTCCTCGTCGGCGTGGTTATTAATCAACGTCCGGAACTGTTCCGCGTTGCCTTTCCCGCTGTCGGTGTTATGGATATGCTTAGATTCCAGAAGTTCACAATCGGCTGGGGATGGACGACTGATTACGGCTCAAGCGACGATAAAGAGGGATTTGAAAATCTGATAAAGTATTCACCGTACCATAATCTGAAGGAAAGTCTGAATTATCCTGCAACTCTTATTACGACGTCCGACCACGACGACAGGGTCGTTCCTTCGCATTCATTTAAGTTTGCGGCGCGCCTTCAGGAATTGTATAAAGGAAACAATCCCGTGCTGATAAGAGTGGAGACTAACGCGGGGCACGGTTCGGGAAGACCTACACGTATGATTATCGAACAGCAGACCGACAAGTGGTCGTTTATGTTCTATAATATGGGCATTACTCCTTATTGATTTTAGATTAGCCCTTCCCGGACTTAGGCTTGGGAAGGTGTTATTTTATTGTATATCATCGCAATCTCTTCGGCGCATGATGTAATATCGTCCGATGATATTTCTGCTATAGGTTCTTTCGGCTTTTCTTTATACCGTGAATCGTAATAGTTAAGCATTATTTCCGTAAATGTCCGCGCGTCGCCGAACTTCAATGCCGCTAAGGCTTCTTCGTACTTTCTGCCGCTGATTTCCTTTTTGAAGAATCTCTCCTTCTTCCTGAATATTTCTTCCATCGGCTCAAGCCCCCTGTTATCGTGGTCAAAGTAATCCTTCATTATTCTGTTTACCCTGTTCTCGAATGAAGATTGAATCTTAATCGTTTCTGCATTTTCTAATGTTGAATACAGCGGCGATGGGATATAAAAATCACCGACCTTCTTTGACTCGCTCTCCGCAAAGTACCGTGTTGCCTCCGAATGAAATTTTTGGTTGTATAATATTTCTCCGAATATGTTATTCTCGAACGCCGTCTGGTTGTGAACTGGGGGGTAGTTGCGAATCTTGTATGGTATGTAACCGAATAATGATGAGAAATGCCTCGCCGATTTCTCAAAATCTATGACCGGAAACCTCTCTGATAGTTTTCGTATGACCTCTGTCTTACCGCATCCGGTCAGTCCGGATATTTCCAGCAGGGAATATGGAAACGAATTTAAGGAAAAATATTTAACTGCGTTATTTCTATATGATTTAATGCCGTCTTTTAAAACCACAACGTCGTAACCTTCGTCAATTATCATCTTCGATAGATATTTGCTCCTGCCTCCCCCCCGCCAGCAGTGCGCTATTATTTGCTTATCCTTCGCGCCGTTATCTTTTAAAAATTGTTCAAGTTGTTCTGCCTTGGGTTCGGCATATTCAATCGCGAGTTTGAGCGCGGCTTTCTCCGAGTACTTTTTATATACCAGCCCGACGTTGTGCCTTTCTTCATTGGCCAGAACCGGAAAATTAACCGCTACCGGTATGTGCGTTTCCTCGAATTCTTTCGGAGAACGGGCGTCGATGATGAGTATGTCCTTATTGAAAATTAACTTTTCGAGTTCGTCTATTTCAATGAATCTCAGATTGTAATCTCTTAATATTTCATTAAGTGCTGGTATGCTGTCGGTGTCGTACTTCCTTACGTATTCGAACAATTCTTTCTGCGATTCGAAGTGCATCAGTAAATGAAATTTAAAGTGCCCGGGATGTATTCCTTCTTGCATTCGGATACAAAGCCTACTATAGTCGAATCCACATCGCCCCTCTCGATTAACTCGGATAACAGCGCTGCTGAGTTTTTCTCGGGTATTGATATCAGAAGTCCGCCCGATGTCTGAGGGTCGAAAATTAAATGCTCCTTGTCCGCGTCAACAATACCCGTATTGATTACATACTCCTGCGTATAAATTCTGTTCGATTTATCACCGCGCGTCAGGAATTTTTCTTTTATTGCCTGCATCGCCCCTTCAAGTATGGGTAATCTGTCTGCGTAAAAATTGAATACACAGCCCGACGCTTTCGCCATCTGCATCGAATGACCCGCGAGCCCGAATCCCGTTACATCCGTGCACGCGCTCGCTCCGTGCCTGACCATCGCTTCCGAAGCATCCTTGTTCAGCCTCGACATCGATTTTATCAACCCGTCCAGATGCTTCTTCTCGGGTTTTGAGTATTTAACCGTGTTGTTCAGAATCCCTGTACCAAGTGACTTGGTCAGTATCAATATGTCGCCGGGACTTGCCGAATTGTTTTCCTTGATGTCCTTGGGATTTATAAACCCCGTTACCGCTAACCCGTATAGAATGCTCGGTATATCTACGGAATGCCCGCCGATTATCGAGCATTTTGCCTCTTCGGCTTTGGATGCTCCGCCCGCTAAAATCTCCTTCAGTATCCCTATGTCCTCGGTCTGCGGAAATGCCGTTATGTTAAGAGCGTTTACAGGCTTGCCTCCCATAGCGTATATGTCGCTTAGAGAGTTCGCAGCCGCTATCTGACCGAATGTGTACGGGTCGTCAACTACGGGCGTGAAAAAATCAGTCGTGTGTATCAACGCCAGTTCATCGCTGACTTTATATACCCCTGCGTCATCCGAACCCGAAAATCCTACCATTACGTTCTCGTCGCGGTACCAGTTAATGTCTTTCAGCGCGTCCGATAATATGTACGGAAAAATCTTAGCCGCGCATCCGGCTGACTTTACCATCTGTGTAAGTCTTACTTCCTGCTTGCTCATGAAAAATCGGGATTTGTTATTGTATGGGAATTGCGAATGTGACTTTTGTCCCTTCGCCTTTCTTGCTGTCTATTTTTATGTAACCGTTTATTCTTTCGACCATTTCCTTGCAGAGTATAAGCCCGAGCCCTGAACCTTCTTCGTTTGCCGTCCCTATAGTTGACAAATGCTCGTCTATCTTGAATATCTTTTTCATGTTTCCTTCCGATATCCCTTCGCCAGTGTCGGATACCGATATTTCACTGTATCCGTCTTGCGTGTTCTTCGTCTTGATTACTATCCTTCCTTCCGCTTTCGAAAATTTTAACGAGTTCGATATAAGATTCTGCAGTATGGATGTAATCATGTTTTGGTCGGCGGATATTATTGTCTTGAGCGGTACGGCGTTTATAATTGTCACTTTCTTCTCAACTGCTGCGTTTGTAAAAAGATTGATTACTCTGTACACTTCATCGTGCAAATCGAGTTTCCTCGGCTGAAACTCAAGCCTCCCCGTCTGTATGCGTGACCATTGAAGCAGATTCTCGATTAGTTTGAATATGTTTTTTGACGAATTGTAAACATATCCTATGTATTCTTCTTTCTCTTCTTCTGATAAATCCTTGTATTCTTCATACAAAACTTTTGAAAATCCCAGCAGTCCGTTGAATGGGCTTCTTAAATCGTGCGCGATTATCGAGAAGAATTTGTCCTTCGAAGCATTGAGTGCCTGAAGTTCCTCAGCATACGCTTTCTGTCTCCGCTCACTGTTGACACTTTCGGTAATGTCACGAGCAGTAATGATTATCACTTCTTTCCCCATATACATTCCCTTGTTCAGAATCACTTCCTTGGGAAATATCTGCTTGTTCTTTCTCATTCCCCACCATTTAAACTTCTGCGTCTTACCCTCAAAAGCCGTCTCTACCAATTTTATAGTTTCATTAAGGTCGTTCATCCCGGGCGCTGACAGGAACTCAGGTGTCTTCCCTTTGAATTCCTTTCTCTTATAACCGTACATCTTAACGGCTCCTTCATTCACATCGATGAATTTCATTTCCCTGTCAAGCAGATAGATTGCTTCTGTGACTGTGTCAAATAAATCCTTGTAAGTAATCTCAATATCCAGCAACTGCTTCTCTTTCTTCTTTCTGTCCGTAATGTCTCTTGAAGAACCAAGAATATGCGTGACCTTTCCGCTCCTGCTTATTATCGGAAGATAATTTGTATCAACAATTATCGGATCCTTCGGGTATTCTGTCCAGATTTCCTCCGCTTTGTATGGCTTCTTTGTCTTTATGATTTTCTTGTATATCAGGTTCACTTTCTTAAACGTATTCTCGGGCAAAACCTCATCAAGCGATTTTCCTATAATCTGGCTCTGCTTGAAATTTGAAACCTTGAGATACGACTTGTTAACGGTTTCGAAAATATACCGTGAATCGCTTTCTATTCTTAATAGAAATATGAGGTCCGTGACATTGTTGAAAATTGTCTCGAAGTCGAGTAGACCGTGTCCGGGTTTTCCTTTTGTCATTGCCATAGTAAAGAAG
>DATMXZ010000169.1:0-5211 GCA_035561235.1 Ignavibacteria bacterium | reverse complement strand
AAAATTGAGATTTAAGTATCTCTCCGTATTTCTTATAATAAAAAAGAGCCTCTTTAATGTTTCCTGTAGATTCGTATAATTCCGCGAGGCTTTCGTAAGAGTTGCCTGTTTCGGGATTATCGAAACCGAATTTCTTTATTTTAATCCCGAGTGAATCCCTGATGAAGCGCTCGGCTTCGGTAAAATTTTTCATCTTCGTGTAAAGCCTGCCTATGTTATTGTACAGTATAGCAAGGTCAGGATGCTCATTACCCAGTACGTTCCTGTAGATGTTCAGAGCAAGAAGGTAATACTTTTTCGAATTGTCGAGATTACCCGTCACGAAATTCAGGTATGCGAGATTGTTCAATGTCATAGCGTAATCAGGATGCTCATTACCGTAAAATTCCTCGAAAATTTCTTTTGCTCTTTCGTACAAAGAGGATGTCTCGGAATATTTTTTAAGTTCAATCAGCAGATTCCCCAGATTTATCATTGCCTTGCTGACTTCGGGATGGTTGTCACCGTAGTATATTTTTTCTGACTCAAGTATTTTTCTGTATAAAGATTCCGCTTTCGTGTAATTTTTTCTTTCGAACTCAATGTTCGCGATGTTTGTCTGTATTCTGAATACTACAGGATGCTCATCCCCGTCCGATTTGCTTCTTACTTTCAGTATCTTTTCAAACAATGATATCGCTTTCTCGAATTTTCCCTGCCTTGCGAACAATATCGCAACGTGCATCAGTGATTGTGTACTGAATGCGCTTTCTTTCTCCCCGAGAGGATTCAGCAGAACTATCGACTTAAGATAAAGCGGCTCCGCTTCGGCATATTCACCCTGTCCGAACAGGACATCTGCTAAATGCATCAGGCGGGCGGCGTACTCCCTGCTTTCGGTCCCCTGCTTTGCCTCCGTAATTTTTAACGAACGCCTCAGCAGATTTTCGGCATCCTTGTATCTCCCGATTTCCTTGTAATATATGCCGCATTTCATAAGCATCTCGGAATATTCAGTCGCATCTCCGTTATCCGATTCTTTTAGAATGTTCGCCAATTCGTTTATGAAAGGAAGCAGAAATCTGTACTGTCCGGCATTTTCAAACCTGTCAATGAACGCAAAAAACCAGTTAGCCAGTTCATAAAATCCGAATATATTCTTCGCGTATTGGAACGCGTTACGAAAGACGTTCTTATCAAAAATTTTTATGCTCGAGTAATCAATGTTCTTTATAAGGTTGTTATGATACTCGAACAGGAATTTATATATTTTTTCGGGTTCTTGAATACCCCCGCGCCTTTTCATTAGTTCACGGAATTTGTCATCCATTTCGTAAAAACCTGAAAGTTCGGATTCCTTTACGAAAGTAAATCTGGTCAGGTCTTTCATTCTGTCGGATTTAAACCCTGTATTAAAATAACTGATGAGCGACGAAAATAATGCGTTATCCCAGTTCTCCGCAAATGACAGAATTTTCAACGTCTCTGTTTCGGATTTATCAAGTAAAAGCAGAAGTCTTTCGACCGCGTTATCGCCGATGTTTTTAAAATCTTCCGCTTCAGGCTGTCTTTTTTCCGTTCTCTTTATTTCACGGCAGATATCAATCGAAAGGTCAAGAAGGAACGGATTATCTTTGCATTCTTTTCCGATTAACGAGACTAATTTTGCATCCTCTATTCCGTACTGTTTTAAATATCCTGATGTGCTTCTTTCGAGATACCTGTCAACTTTTATATTTTTAAGAATACCTGACCAATTCTTATCTTTGTTTTTCCAGTCAAGTTTTGATACGCTGGTTATTACGAACATGACCCCGTCAAGTCTTTGTATAAACTGCTTCAGTTGATTTTCTGTCAGGAAAGAATAGTATGTATCACTGCCGGCATCGGGCAATTCGCAAGCGTTGAGAAAAATTATTGCATCTTTTTTAGTCGATTCTAAAAAATCTTTGAAGTCATCCGCCCAGAAAAATAAAAGTCTGTGCAGTATTTCTTCTGGCTCGAGCGGAAGTATGTTAGCGAGTTCTGTTTTTCCTCTTTTATTCCACCATTCCTTGTAACGGTTTCCGGGAGTTGAGAAAATTCCGTTGAGTATCGGCACAAAGCCCTTGCCGGGCAATTCTCCCGCCGCCCTGAGTATGCTTTTCATCGGACCTTTTCCGTCGAGAAGAGGTAACTTATCGCTCTCTGGAGTTTTGCCCGGATTCGTTTTTTGAACATAAATCGAATACGCTATGTCGAATGAAGGGAATACTGCATCGAACTCTTTGTTGAGGTGGTTTCTCAACTTCAATAAAAGCCCGTCCAGTTCTTTGTTCTGATTTTCTCTTAAATCGATGTACGCCGTGAGTCGTGTCTTTTCGGTTTCCGCAAGCCTGTATAGTTTCCTGCAAAGTAATGATTTACCGATTCCCTTCTTCCCGTGGTAAACGTGCACTCTCGTCTTATCGCCTGTCTTTTCGGATATCTCGGGGAAAAACGATGCGGCAACAGATTCTACGTCGTTGTAGAATCTTGTTTCATTCTTTCCGCGAATGTCTGAGGATGAGTCCATAATGACTAACTTAAATATATGAATTATCCCTGTTAAATCAAATTTTATTTTGCCTGCCTTTTGATAAATAATTACGGTTGAACCCGCTATCTCAACTTGGAAGGCGGGCTTCTTACGATACGCTTTTATTTCACCGGTGCTGTACGGTTTCCGGAGTTACTGTCGCAGCATATCAAGGTTAAGCCGATAATCAAGTTTTCTTCAACTGGCGTTGAATGGCTTGTATTAATAATATTTTTGTGTAAGGTTTCGATATGAAATCGTCGAATCCTTCGCTAAGAAGCCTATCTTTGTCCTCCGGCGTCGAATACCCGGTGATTACAATGTTGGGAATTTTTCCGTACCCTTTTAATTTTCTAATTCTTTTCTGTGTCTCGATTCCGTCGATGCCTGCGCCGAGATTCACGTCGGTTAATATTAATGCGTACTTGCTAACCTTTGCCATCTCAATCGCCTTTTCTCCGGTATAAGCGAACGACACCTTATAGATTTTTTTAAGGAATATAATCGCGAGGTCAACATTGGCTTTGTTATCTTCAACAATTAAAATTTCCTTGATATCTGCGGGAATATCATCTTCTTTGGTCTTGTTACTTATTGCTCCTGATTCGGGACGCGCGGGTTCTTCGGGTTCGCGCTCAAGCGTCCTGACCGCGGGAATGTTTATTTTGAAAATTGTGCCGTTCGAATCGGAACTGTCCAGATGTAATCTAATGTCTAAAAGGTCTGATATTCTTTTTGCGATTGAAAGTCCCAGTCCGATTCCTTCATGGGACCTGCCGTAACCTTCGCTCGCCTGCTGGAACTCGTCAAAAATAACGGACTGCTTGTCTTTCGGTATGCCTATACCCGTATCGCAGACGCTTATCACTGCCCGCATCGCTTCTTCCTCTTTGACAACTCCGATTTCGAGGGCAATTCCGCCGCATTCGGTGAACTTGATAGCGTTGTCAACTATATTAGCTACCACTGCCTTCAGCATTTCGGCGTCGGTGTTTACAATAACGTCTTCTTTGCACGCGTTTACGGAGAAACTTAAATCTTTCTCCGCTGCCTTGTTCACGAATTCGTCAATGACCGGCAGCACGGCCAACCGTAGATTATGCTCTTCGATTCTTGGCGTCGAGTGTCCTGATTCGAGCATCGCGAACTCCATTATCGAGTTCAGCGTATGCATCAGCCTTTCACCAGAAGAATAAATGTCTTTCATTATCTCAGCGTGTGAGGGATCTGAAATCTCATCCTTCAACAGCGACGCGAATCCCAGTATGCCGTTCATCGGCGTTCGCAATTCGTGATTCAGGTTCATTATAAGTACGGATTTCAATTTGCTTGATTCCTCCGCCCTCTTTTTGGCTTCCAGCATTTCCTTTTCCGCGATTTTTCGTTCCGTTATATCCGTTATCATTGAAAGATAACCAATGGATTTGCCGGAATCGTCAAGAAGAATAGTCGTTGAAACCAGCGCCCAGAGACCGCCTCCGTCTTTTCGTTTAAACAGCAATTCCCTCGGATTCCCGCTTACGAATGTTCTGTTTGCAAATTCGTTCACTATAAGGTTTCTGCATTCCTCCTCAAGATGCACTGTCATTTGAGTAGAAAGCAATTCTTCGGTTGTGTACCCGAGAAGGTCCGCCATTCTCCGGTTTACAAATGTTGTCCTCAGGTTGTTGTCGGAAAGCCAGATTCCCTCGAGCGATGTTTCAACAATTTTCCTGTATTTCTCCTCGCTCGTGTGCAGCGACTCTTCCGCCTTTTTGCGCCCGACATTTTCTTCCATTAGTTCTGCGGTGCGCTCGATGAATCTGTTCTCAAGATCGCTCTTCTTCTCAGCGATTGATTTCAGCCTTTCCGTGATTTCCTTTAAGAGCACCACGACGCCCGATAAAGCGCCGCTGTCACTGCAGAACGGAATCGCCTTGCCGCTAATATAGGTCCGTCTTCCGTCCTTCGATATCAGGTATGTGTCCGGCTGAATATCGATTGCGACATTGTACTGCAAAGCCGAAAGTACGGGGCTTTCAGCCTGCTTGTTGCGTCCATCGCGCCGCAGATTCAATATTTCTATGTGTGCAATTCCAAACGCTTCATCCATTTCCCATCCGGTAAATTTTTCCGCAAGCGGGTTCAGATATGAAATGTTTCCCTCGTCGTCTGTGATTACAACCGCGTCGTCTATGCCTTTAAGCAAAGTCTCGAGCCACTTTTCATGCTTTTTCAAAATTTTCTCGAGATTGTGCCTGTGAAGAGCAATTTCAATCGCGTTGTTCAACTCCTTGTCCGTTACCGGTTTCGAGAGGTAACTGAACGGAGACGTGTTCAACGCTCTTTGTAATATCTTTTCATCTTCGAATACCGTTATGTAAATTACCGGGATGTCCGACTTTAACTGTATTAAGGACGCCGCTTCTATTCCGTCCATCTCGCCCGCCAAATTTATGTCCATGAGTATGAGATCGGGCTTTAGGTTTTCGACATTCTTTACGACATCTTCTCCCTTCGTTATGACGGAAACGACTTCATACCCGAATTTTACCAGATTCTTGTTGAGACTTTTGGATGAAGTTATTTCATCTTCCACCAACAAAATTCTTTTCTTATTCATACTTGATGTTTAAGGATATTGCAAATGAAAGTTCTATAAAGCACTTATTAGTCTCTTGATACAGTGTTAGAAA
>DATMXZ010000168.1:0-2139 GCA_035561235.1 Ignavibacteria bacterium | reverse complement strand
GTTTTAAAACAAAAAATTATAAGATTCAATAACCTCCGGTTAAAACGCATAAAAAAAGAGACGCCCGTAAGCGTCTCTCTAAAACTTTTAGAACAAAAATTATTTTACCAGTACGAACCTCTTCGTGTCTTTATAATCATTTACAGACAAAGAATAGAAATAAACGCCTGATGAAATATTTTTCCCGTCGAACTTTACAGCGTATTCGCCTGCCGGAAGATTCTGATTGACGAGTACCTGAATTTCTTTTCCCTGAATGTCATAAACCGCCAAACGCACGTTGTTACCGCCGTAATGCGCGGGTATGCTGAATTTTATGTTTGTCGCGGGATTGAACGGATTCGGATAGTTCTGTCCGAGAGCAATCCTGTCGGGAACTTCAGACGATATCTTCGTAATTCCTACCGTATAACCAATCAAAGGAAGTTGTATGTATGTCGGATTAGCCGCATTCATGAATATTATGTTTCTTCCCTTTTTAAGACTCGGAAGGACGTAAGGATTCGTTCTCAGGAACGGGTCGTTTGTAATGTTGTCAAGATTCGTCAGCACGACCCTAATCTTGCTTCCCGCCTGAAATATGTGCGAGTGCGAAGTTCCGTAAAACGTAAGTTGCTTGATGACTCCCGGCGTAACTTTCCTGTCCGTGAAGTTGCATCTGCTAATAAGATACGGCGTGGTGCCCGATTTTATTTCGAAAATCTGAAGATTGAACTGAGCAACGTCCCTCGCGGGTTTGTAATGTATGTTCACCATCGGAGTGCCTATCAGCCGCGACTGCGTAATCAGAGGCGCCGTTTCAAAAATCAGTTGCGTCTTTACGAATTTCGAATTGAACGTCGACCCCGTAAATTCATAATTCACGGCAGTCGTCATCGTCATTGTAGTGTCTCTGACGTCATTAAGGAATCCTATTGTATCGGGAGAAGTGCTGTTTACTAAATTATTGATAATTCCGTTCGGATGAAAATAAAAATTTATGTTCTGCGTGCCCGCGGGCGGCCACGTCGGCGAATAAAATCTTTTCCACGTCCATCCGTCTGTCGTTCTCGGATACGTGCTTGATGCATAAACATATCTTACCGAATCGGTAACGCCGTTCGCTACTCCGCCGAGATAATAATCCATCCAGTCCGCCGTCATCGCGTCCCTGTTGTCGCTTTCATCCTGATCCGCGTCCGCTCCGTGCGCGTCGAACGTGCCCATATAAACTCTGTAAGGATTCGTCATGCTCTGAAACGATTTCATCCAGCCGTACGAATTGAAAAACTTGTCCTGCCAGACCGTGCTTACGAACGTCGGCGTCGTGCTCTGTCCTATCTTGTTCAGGAAGTCTCTGTTTAAAGGCATGTAGTATGCAAGACTGTCCCAGTATGCGGGCGTGTCGCCGAGTATCCAGTTCCTGTATGCCTTGACCTGATTCGTATAGTTCGCTATCGACGCGTCGTAACTCAATGACCAGAGCAAGGTCATTTTCACGGACTTGTTTTCTATCCAACTCGTAGCGAACTCGGGAGAGGATACGTCGGAAATTATGCATCTGATAATACCGGGATTATAACACGCAGCCATTAAGGGAATCGTTCCCCCCTGAGAACCGCCCACAGCGCCGACCTTCTGTGTGTTTATGTTCGCCTGCGACTTCACGTAATTCACAACCGCGACGAAGTCGTACATTTCAGTCGTGCTTATCAAATTTGTCTTTCCCGTAGATTCTCCCTGCCCGCGCATCGAGTAGCACATAGTGAAATAACCGTTCGAAGCCAGATCTTCCGCTTCGGAGATAACGTCTTCCTTCGTACCGCCGAATCCGTGACAGAAAATCATCGCAGGCCAGCCTCCCGAAGGAGGCGAACCCGACGGCATGAACTTGGAACAATCAAGTATTGTCCCGTCGCCCATCGTCAATGTGAAATCAGTTAGAATGTTTTTGTACGGTCCCTTTTTAAATCGCTTGTGCTGTCCGAAAGCCGGATTGATTAGAGCCGCGCAAAAAATCAAGAAAAGGAATAATTGAATAAACTTTCTCATGAAGACTCCCTGTTTTAAACCCTTTATTATCCTTGAATATATAGTATTTCCAAAACAAAATTAAGTGAAAATTATTGCTTTTTATCTGTTAATACACGAATAATTACC
>DATMXZ010000167.1:0-3878 GCA_035561235.1 Ignavibacteria bacterium | reverse complement strand
CATTTAAAAAAGCTTATTTTTGGGTGGGCGGCTGCCGAGCGGGAAATAAAAAAGGCTGCCTTGGAAAGGCAGCCTTTGATATAATGTAAAACGAAATTTACTTGAGGAGTATGAATCTCTTCACATCGGTAAATGTGCCTGCCGTAAACCTGTAGAAATAAACTCCGCTGGCGAAGTTGCTTCCGTCGAAATCAACCATATAATAGCCCGGCTGTTTCGTGTCGTTTACGAGCGTCGCGACTTCTCTTCCGAGGATGTCGTACACCTTTATTGTAATCAGGCTTTGTTTCGGTACTCCGTAATTAATCTTTGTCACGGGATTGAACGGGTTCGGATAGTTCTGAGATATTGAGAATACTTTCGGTACTGTAGTAAGTTCATTACCCGTGCCTGTTGCCGTATTGTAGTAAATCGTAATGTTAGGACGCAATGACTGATTCGAACCGCTTGTCATCGTGCATCCCGAACTGTTATCCGTATAATACCCTCTCGTCATGTTCGAGACTGAAGTTGCATAGACGGGAGAATATTCCGTATAACTTGAGTTGTCAAAACAAATTTCGATAAGCAGGTTGCTCGAGCCGTTATACGTAAGAGGAGTCTGCATGTCAATGTACTGCCAGCCAGTTCCCGGCACCGTGTACGTACCGCTGTAGCAGTTCGTCCAGCCGCTTGATACCCAGGAGGATATCGACGTGGCAGTTGTATGCTGCATCTTCACGCTGAATCCGCTCATCGGTTGTGACGAAGCGGTCGCTACGTTAAATCCGATGCGTGTTATCGCGCCGGAGAACGACTTGCCCGCGTTAAGTTCCGAAGCAAGGTACAGAATCTGCGTTCTTCCGTCCATCCAGTAAGTTGTATAAGGATAGTTCGAGGTTGAAGTTCCCGTGCCAATCACGACCCAGTTCTTGCCAATCGTAACCTGGAAAGAATCTATCGAAGTAATCACGCCGCCGAGGGTATACATTTTGAGTTTGAATTTCGCCGCCGTGCCAATAGGTGTGCTCGGTGATGCCGAGATCTGGAACGGCATTCTCAGAGAGTCGGATGCGTTTATGTTTCCGTAAACGCAACTATCGGCAATCATCGTGATGTAGGACGATGTGGTAGTCAGTTTCGCGCTTACAATCTTCGCCTGTGATGTACCGCCGTTTCTGAGAGCAATTTTGAACTTTGCGGTTTCACCCGGGTCAACGTTACCGTTGTTGTTGCCGGTCGAATCCGTAATCACGTTTGTTCCCATCGAAACCTTCGGAGCGTGTCCGATAAGTGAGAAGCCGCTAGTCCACGTATCCGAGCCGCTTGTTGCCACGACAGTGAAATCGACTTGAGTATTATCAGGGATTAAGTTAGAAACATTGTAAGCGAAAGCGTTGTTTACCATAACCGTGCTGCCCGCCGCGATGTTGCCGTAACTCTCCGTGCTGTCCGTGATTGAAATGTACGGACTGATTGATCTCAATTTTATCGTTACGCTGTTTGCAACGACTGAGCCTACGTTCTTCGCTCTGAAGTTAAGTTTATTTGTTTCACCGTAATCCATCTTGCCGTCGCCGTTGCCTAACGGAGAAGCATCGTTAATAGCGACAGAATCCTTTACTACGTAAGGACCCGAAGAGGGAATTACGTTCACATAACCCGTATATCTGTAATAGTTCTGCTTCGTTACTACAACTTTCATTATTTGTCCCGGAGTCTGTGAGCCCGGAATCGAAATGTTAACAGGTGAACCCGTACCCGTAGCAGTTCCAAGAATGTTGCCGTCAATCGACAACGCTATGAAGGCACCTGAATTCGCAGTAACGGCGAATTGAGTAACGCCAGCCGTAACCGCCGATGAATGGTTTACTGTCAGGTTCTGAGGAACCTCGGAGAATAAGTTAAGGAACGCGTCACCGTGCATATGGAACAATCTGTAAGTAACGAGTTTATCACTCGTGTTATAGGGCCAGGATGACTGCTGAAGGAAGAATTTTCCCGCCGCCATACCGAATGCGGGTTTTTCATCTCTTGACGCCGGTGTGGTTCCGTACGCAGGCATGAAATTAGGCCACATATTATCATACATACCCCACACGTACGTATCGTTTACGAATGAATATGACACTTCCGCGGGGCAGACCAGACCGAGGGCTCCCGCGTTCTGATTATTGTATTTATATCTGTAGAACACTTCAACAAAACTTGCCTCAGAGGGACATCCGGACGGATTGTGATACGCGCCCGTCTGACAGTTAATCGAATAAACGAATGTCAGATCCGTGTTTGTAAGCGACGGGATGTTAGAAGTAGTGAAGCCCGGTTCGCCCCAACCTGTATACATTCCGTGGTCGCGGTGCTGCAGAAGGAATGAGCCGCTGTTGAGAGCATTAACGACCATTTGCGCCGTGCCGCCGTCAAAGCCGCCCAACGAATCCGGTGTCATAGGGATGTAACCGAGACCCGTAGTCGCGAAATAATTCACGACCGTCGCTGTATTTGTTGCGGTTGACCACTGTGTTCCGGGCGTGCCGGAATAAACTTTATTAATTCTAACGGGATTTTTTCCTTTAATCTTCTTGAAGAAACCGCCGACGAGTTCCGAACATAACTGGAACCATCTTTCAGTCTGCCAGCCGAGAGCCGTTATCGGATGATTATAGAACGCGGCTGATGTAGGCGGATTTCTTTCATAATTTAATTCTTTCGAGATCAATGTCTGAAGTTGATCGTTGTTGTTCGCAATTATCCTTGAGAAAACAATTTCAGGCATTTCATCATTGTTGACGTCGGCGTAATAGTTATCGGATGCGAAATTCGGATAACCGGAGTCAGGCTGCAGTTTCGAGATTATCGTGCTCGCGCCCGATGCATCCGTACCATAGTCCGCCATTAAGCAAATCGCGGCGGGTTTTATTGTCCAGTTGTTATAAGCATTCTGAACCCAGGCTTTGATTGTTTCGACGTTGTTGCCGCCGATATCGGACAGTTTGTAAACTCCGGTCTTTATACCCTGTTCCGACCTGAATCTCTTAACCGTATCCGCCCAAGCAGAGAATTCCGGATTGTTCGGCACGATGATGACGTACTCATAACCTGTTTCGAGCATTATGTCTTTGTACCTGTTATCGAAATCGATTACAGGAAGGGAGGAGTAGTTCAACAGCGCGTCGCTGAGAATCGGTTCCCACCATCTATTCCTGTAGGAATCGTTGCCGAAATGTCCGTTGCCGCCAACGAAGTTGACTTCAACTTTGATGTCGGTGTAAACTGTAAGTTCGCGTGTAACGGGATTATACTGGAATGGTGTTATTCCGAGCATAACCGCGTCAACGCCTCTTAAGTGCATCGGAGTTGAAACCATTACGGGACTTTCCGGATAATTTCCGTTCTTGCTGTAAACGTTTTTGTCCCTGGGATATTTCAGAGGAGAAGGGTCGTCGTCCTTCGGAATTATCGGCGCGGGAGCGATGTCAATATCCTTAATGACTTCCGTTCTGAAGGAAACAATCCTGTAAGTTACGGTTGCTCCCTGCGGAATGGCTATAAAACGCCCGGTTCCCGCGAGGTCCGGCTTGCCAGCGTCGTTCGGAAGAAAAACTCCGGGAATTTTCGCAGTCTTAAGGTTTATACCGTCAACATTTACATCTTCAAGATTAAGTTTCGGTACGGAAAAATTAACTTCCACGCCCGAGGACATCTGTTTAGTCAATGACATTCCAGAAGGTCCCCACGTGTTCTTATAATTGATTTCCTGAGCATTCGCCGCGGTATAAAACATCATACCTGCTAACAATACGAATAAGCAGCGAAGAGGAAAAGAATGAAAAAAGTTTTTCATAAATTTAGTTTAAGGGAATTAATATAAATAAGGTTTAAAAAAGTGAGAGACGATT
>DATMXZ010000166.1:0-6427 GCA_035561235.1 Ignavibacteria bacterium | reverse complement strand
TTTATGGATAGCATTACGGTTTTCGGCGGGTCGGGATTTTTGGGAAGGAGACTTATAAGCGGACTTAAATCAAAATACGATTTTGTCATCGCGTCCAGAAACACAGCGGATAAAGACAGGTTCCCTTCCGGAATTAAAAATGCTGTCATAGACGGGACCCTCGAATCTTACACGCGTGCTATAAACGGGTCAGCCGCTGTAATAAATTTTTCCGGCGCTTCCATAGCGGGAAAAAGATGGAACGACAAATACAGGAAGGAAATTTATGACAGCAGGATTAAGACAACGGAAATGATCGTCAGGGCAATTGAAAAATGTTCTTCAAAACCTTCGGTTTTAATAAGCACTTCCGCTTCAGGCTACTACGGAGACCGCGCGGATGAGATTCTGAACGAAGAATCAGGAGCAGGAAGTGACTTTCTGGCTGATTTGTGTTCGGACTGGGAAAAAGCCGCATTCCGCGCACGTAATTTGAATGTCCGTACCGTATGTATTAGAATCGGTATCGTGCTGGATAAATACGAGGGCGCTTTAAAAGAACTTATTTTTCCATTCAGGTTTTTTGCCGGCGGCAAACTCGGAAACGGAAGGCAATGGATGCCTTGGATTCACATCGATGATGTAATAGGAATAATTTCATTTGCTCTCGATAACGCTTCACTAACGGGTCCCGTAAATACATCATCGCCAAATCCCTCCACGAACAAGGATTTCAGCAAACTTACGGGAAAAATAATGCGGCGCCCCGCACTCTTCGCCGTACCCAAGTTCGCTCTCCGAATTTTTACCGGAGAATTCGGTAAATACCTGCTTGCCGGCCAGCGGATGCATCCTGAAAAAATGCTTAAAGCAGGCTATGAATTCAAGTATGGAAATCTAATCGACGCCCTTAATAATTTATTAAACTGAATTGGAAAAAATAAGACAGCACATAGTAGATACTTACGAAAAAAGATTTAAAGAAATACCTTCACGCGTCGAGGAACTTAAGCGCGGCGTTTCGGAGAAACTAATACTTAGAATCATTTCACCCGGAAAACAGGTAATCGGCATATACAACAGGAATCTTAAAGAGAACAGGGCTTTCCTGGAATTCACTAAAGCCTTTTCCAGCGTCAACCTGAAAATTCCCGAAATCCTTCACATAGAAAAGGGATACGAACTTTATTTCATTTCTAACGCGGGCAGGAATACGCTGTTTGATTACATCAGAACGGGCCCCAGAAGAGAATACCTTTTAAGGCTTTATCGTATGGCGTTGAGGGACCTTATTGATTTCCAGTTTTACGGAAGGGATTTAATAAACCTGCGGTATTGTTATGAGACGAAATATTTTGACAAAAGCCAGATACTTTTCGATATAAAAAGGTTTTACAAATATTTTGTGACAAAATTCCTGAACGCTGAATTTGATATTTCGGAAAGAAAAATATCCGAAATAATCTCTCCAAAAATACTCGGCAGGAATAATTTCTTCATGTACAGGGATTTTCAGCCGCGGAATATCGTGAAGAACAGACAAAACCTGTATTATCTTGATTATCAATCGGGAAGAATCGGTCCGCCTCAGTATGACCTTGCATCTTTTCTCTATTCGGGGAGCATCGACGTCACGCCTTCCGAAAGGAAAGAACTCGTTCATTACTATTATTTGAAATCAAATAAAAAACTTCACGATAACGATGAAAAGTTCGTCGACGGTTTTGAATACTTTGCATTGCTGAGGCTGATGCAGGTTCTCGGGAGTTATTGCTATTCGGGTTTCGAAAGAGGAATGTATGAAACAATGAGCAAGATTCCAAAGGCGGTAAAAAACCTGAACACGATAGTTGTTCAGGAATCCGAACTGAATCGTTTGATAGGATTTGTGAACGAATCTTATCTTACTCGTATCTCAAAGCGTCGATAGGATTGAGTTTCGCCGCTTTGTACGCCGGATATACTCCGAACACCACGCCTACTATCGTGCAAATCACGATACCGATTATAACCCAGTCTATCGGAACAACAACTTGCGATTTCAGATAAATCCCGAGCAGGTTTCCCGCCGTAACGCCGAGCAGTATTCCCGCTATTCCGCCAATCTGGCAGAGTATTATTGCTTCAACGAGGAATTGAGTCAGTATGTTGCTGCTCTTCGCTCCTATTGCTTTTCGTATTCCTATCTCACGCGTTCTCTCGGTGACCGATACAAGCATTATATTCATGATGCCGATTCCCGCCGCGAGAAGAGCGATGAAAGAAATAAACCCCGCGCCGTACTTGAAATACTTCGTGAAACTGTTTACCGAATTTATTAAGGATTCGTTCGAGAAAATTTCAAAACTGTTATCCTCACCGGGCTTGTCGTGCCGCACGATTCTCATTATGCTTATTACCTGTTCGACCGTATCGTCGTACGCTGCTTTCGAAGGTGCCTGTATCGCTATGTTCAGCGAATACTTCGTGCTGCCGTATATCTCTATCATTCTCGTAATCGGTATTATAGCAAATCCGTCCTGGCTTTGGCCGAAACTCTCCCCCTTCGCTTCGAGTATTCCTACTATTGTGAACTCGTTCTTGTCAAGTATGATTTTTTTACCGATCGGGTCCAGTTTTGGAAATAACTTGTTCACCACCTCCATCCCTATGACGGTAACGTTTGCGCTTGAACTTATTTCGTTATCCGTGAACATCCTGCCGGTTTTAATCGTGTACGTGTTGCACGGAAGGAAACCCGGCTGACCGCCGCATAACTGCATGTTCGGATTTGTCGCTTCCTGACCGTACTTGAATGTCTTTCCGCCCTTCCAGTATTCCAGCGAAACGTATTTCGGAAGTGTCGCTTTTTCTATCAGCCGCAAACCCTGCTCGTATGTTATATCCGGCCGGTTCCTGTACTTCGCCTGGCTGTGCGGGTCACCGAAATTCATTGCGGGAAATTTCTGAACTTGAAAAGAGTTGCTGCCTAACTGGCTTAAGCCGCCTTCAATACCCGCCTGAAGCGCGTCGAGAAGCGTCATTATCGCGATAATTGAAAATACTCCGATCGTTATGCCCGCGAGCGTCAGAATCGCGCGGAGTTTGTTCTCGCGTATCGTGTTTATAGATAATTTTATTGTTTCACCAATTACCAACTTTTTGTAATTTAATTATTCATATCTTAATGAATCTACAGGGTCCATTTTCGCCGCGTTGTATGCGGGGAAAAATCCCGAAAGAACACCGAACATAAGTGAAATAAATATTCCAAGAACCACCACCCATAAGGGCATTGCGGTTGGAAGTACAAACGCGTCGATTAGCAAACTAATCGGGAATGCTATTCCTAAACCTACTATTCCTCCGAGCAGGCATATAACAACCGACTCGACGAGAAACTGCATCAGTATCGTTCGCCGCTTCGCTCCTATGGCTTTCCGTATTCCGATTTCTTTCGTCCGCTCCTTCACTGAAACGAACATTATGTTAGCGATACCGACGGAACCTACTATAAGAGATAATGACGTTATCAGCAAGCCGATTATTTTTATAAGGGAGGTTAACTGGTCATATGTATCCCTGAATGCCGACTGCTGATTCACGCCAAAATCGTTTTGCTTGCCCGGAGGCACTTTTCGAGTCTTCCGCATTATCGAAGTAATTTCTTCCTTCGTTTCCTCCAGATTTTTGACGTCGCCCGCCTTTACGTTAATGGAAAGCGATCTTCTCGTACCGTATAATTTAAAAAACCTGTGTATCGGTATGATTACCCTGTTGTCGAGACTGAATAATCCAAGCATGCTTCCCTGTTTCTCCATTACTCCTATTATTCTGAAAGAATAAGATCCTATCTTTATGTCCTTTCCTATAGGATTTACATTCTCGAAAAAAGCGTTCTTCACATCCGTTCCAATCAGGCAAACCGGATTTCCGCCTTCGGATTCCTTCGCAGTAAAAAATCGACCGTCCTCCATGTTCACGCCTAAAGTCTTTTGGTACTCATCTGTCGTTCCAATAATAAAAACACCCTCAAGGTCCAGACTCCCGTATTTAACCGTCTTCGCGGATCCTACCGAAGGACACATGGATTCTGCCGTTTGCGAGTTCCTCTTTAGGTACTCATAATGCTGCATCGTAAGGTCTTTCCTGTTTCTGTAAAATTCGAAATCCTGAGAACCGAACCATTCGAATTTCTGCACGTACAGAACATCGGCGCCGACTGACGCGATACTGCTTTCAAATGCCCTGTTGATTCCTTCGATAGCCGTCTGCATCAGCGTTACCGCTGTTATACCTATAACTATCCCCAGCGTCGCGAGAAACGACCGCATCTTGTGCGCTATAATCGCCTTGTACGAAATTACAATATTTTCCTTTATTTCGAGAAAAAAATTCATCGGCCTTCTGTCATTATTTGATTCCGCTGTCTGATTCTATCTTGCCGTCGCGTATCTTTACGATTCTGTTAGCGTGTTTTGCTATGTCCTCCTCGTGCGTTACGATTATTATAGTGTTCCCCTTCTCGTTCAATTCCCTGAACAATCCCATAATTTCCTCTCCCGTTTTCGTATCGAGATTTCCCGTCGGCTCGTCTGCAAGAATTAGTGATGGATTGTTCACGAGAGCTCTGGCGACTGAGACCCTCTGCCTCTGTCCTCCGGAAAGTTCATTCGGCTTGTGCTTCATCCTGTCCGCTAAACCGACGTTTGTCAGCGCGTCTTCGGCGCGTTTAATCCGTTCCGCCCTCGAAACCCCCGAATAAATCAGCGGCAGTTCTACGTTGTGAAGTGAATCGCTCCTCGGCAGCAGGTTGAAAGTCTGAAATACAAAACCAATTTCCTTGTTTCTTATAGTCGCGAGTTCGTCGTCGTCCATCTCGTGCACGTCCTTACCGTTCAGAATGTAATCTCCTGATGTCGGGGTGTCCAGACATCCGATTATGTTCATCAAGGTGGATTTTCCCGATCCCGAAGGACCCATTATCGCTATGTATTCGTTTTTTTCGATGTCAAGATCCACGCCCCGCAGCGCGTAAAGTTTCTCTTCACCCATGTCATATACTCTGGTGATATTTCTTATCTGAATGAGTTTCATCTGTTTGATTTCAATTCTCCGATGTTATTCGCTATCGGGTTTATTTTTCTTCTTTGCATTGTCGACCTTAACCTTAGTTCCTTCATCGAGATCCTTATTGATAGCCTTGAACGAACCCTTTACAACCTCATCGTTTTCCGCAAGCCCCTCGATGATTTCTATGTACGAATCGTCGCTTATTCCCGTCTTCACCTCTTTCTTCTTGACAGCACCGTTTTCGACGACAAAGACAATTTCTTTAGGCTTCATCTTCTTTTGCGACTTTGTTTCCTTCGTGTTTACGAGGTTCTCAGGCTTGTCCTTGTCTTCGTTGAATTTGAATGATGCCGAGTCGTCGTCCCTTGTTGTTACCGATTGTATCGGAACCGCGAACACGTTATCCTTCTTGTTAACTTCTATATCAACTGTGCAACTCATTCCCGGTCTGAGATCGAATCCTTCATCGTTGAATATTCTTATCTTTACAATAAAGTTGACAACCTCTTCCTGCGTGCCCGTTCCCTTAGCCGTTGCGGTGTTAGCGATTTCGTAAACATAACCCGTGAATACCTTGTCCGTGAACGCGTCTATCTGTATCCTCGCCGTATCTCCTAATTTTATGTATGTTACGTCAGTCTCGCCAACCTCGACCTGACATTCCATCTTCGATAGATCCGATATCGTCATTATCTGCGAACCTATGTTAAAACTCGTACCAAGCACCTTTTCTCCGAGTTCATTATTCAACTGCGTTACTGTACCCGACATCGGAGAGTTTATCGTTGTCTTTGAGATATCATACTCAACAGCCGATAACGAGGCTCTCTGCTGGTTTATCTGAGCCCTTATGCTGTTAATCTGAGCGATAGTCCCGTCGTAATTCGCCTGTGCCGTTTCAAGTTCGCTCGTGGATGCCAGCCCTTTTGAATACAACTCTTTCACCCTGTTCAGGTCAAGTTCGTTTTTGCGCATGTTTACTTCCGCGGTCTTGATGTTGCTCTCAAGGACCTTTATCGCCGCCGTCTGCTGCTTTAACTGCGGATAATACGAGTCGGGCTTTATCTTCACGAGAAGGTCTCCCTTCTTGACTTCATCTCCCTCCTTGAAAGGCAGAGATACGATTTCCCCGCTTACTTCCGCGCTGATATTCACCTTCGTCTCCGACTGTACCTTGCCGGTTGCAGTGACTATCTGCGTTATGTTCTGTCTCTTTACTTTCTCGGTCTGAACTTCAATTACTTTTTCCTTCTTGCCCGATACTACTACTGCAATCACAATCAGGAAAAACAAAGCAATTATTAAAATCCACAGAATTTTTTTCCTCCTGCTTCTTTTTTTCTTCTTTGCTCCGTTCTGTGCTTCCTTTGTATTTGTTATATCTGCCATATAGTGT
>DATMXZ010000165.1:0-3608 GCA_035561235.1 Ignavibacteria bacterium | reverse complement strand
ACATACTATAAACTTTCACATAAAACCGCCCGAATGGAAGTACGGGCGGTTTGTCTAACTTAAAGGAATTCACATTTAAGCAACTATATGCCTTAAAGATTTCACCGCTAAAACAATTTTACCGCGCGGTTACTGCACTCTGCGGACTGGTTCAGACCGATGTCCCTGTCCTTTTGCCATTCGTATGAATCGGCAGCGTCATCCCTTGCCGTCATAATTATTTCAAAGCCTTCGCCGTCCGAATCGTTGTCTATTTTAAACGCGAGCGTTTTCGTCGGCGGAGGAACCTTGCCCGGTTTCTTTCTCGTTTTTATTCCGTATTCCACAAGTTTATCGGGATTCGCCGCGTATATTCCGGGCGCGGGGTCTGTTACCCGGTCGGCTTGTTTTGTGCCTGCCTTGCTTTGCCCCGTGTCTTTAAATCCTTCAATGGGCTGATGTTAAAATCCAATCTGTAAACTTGCCGCGTTGACGAAATTCTCAGAAACAAAAAAATAATAATTAATGTAAATATATTTTCCTGTTATGAATTTATGATTATGGATAAACTGCGGCGCGCCTTTCCCTGATGTTCTGATTTATTACCCGATTCTGATTCGAACAATAAAATATCCCCCTGTGCTGTTGTGCTCTCTTTTCCGTTAATTAATTATTTCACTCTAAAATATCAAGTGAATAATTAGAGTGTATTAACATTTTTTTTCGTTTCGATTTTCGCGTTTCCTTTCCTTGCTTCTTCAAAACCTCATTTCTGCCGATGTATCCTTAATAACTGCACTACGAAAACGAATTTCGCGAAAAATAACTTCACTGTTTATCAATGCTTTACCGGCTCTCCCGGTCATTTATTGAACCAAACTGCCCCTCCGCCCGCTATATTTGTATGGTAATATATTATTGCCGGGAAATTAAAATTTGCTGCTATGCGCAAGTATATTGAAACTCAATCGAAATTCGTCTCTTTCAGGCGGAAAAATAAAATTGATACGAAAAAAAAAAGTGTCATTCGAGTGTCATTCGCTATCTTCTGGAAAATCAGTATCTTATTCGCGATAATGATACGCTGTGATACTATTTTGACACGATTTGAAAATCCCGGGACCTATCTCCCTGTTTTTTCAACCCTGACATAAATTTAAACGACACTTTTCGTGTCATTCGTATCATTCAATTACACTATTCGTGTCATTCGTTCTTTCTCAAACCCGAATAATATTGTAGAAGCAAACCCCGGCTCTTCTCTGCTTTGTCCAAATCTTGCATCAGCATGCGCTCTGTATAAAAGTATAAGAGAATAGTCTCTTAAATGGATTCCGGCTGAGAGCATACCGGAATGACAAGCATACGGACAATTGCTCTTGCTCTAATTGTTAACTGCTAATTGCTAATCGCTAATTGTTTGTCCGCTCTTTCACGCGGGATATAGAAAAATTTCTTGTTCTAAATCAGTGTTAATCTGTTTTAATCTGTTATAATCTGTGTCAAAGGCTTTTCTAAAATTCGCGTCAATTAGCGGCATAACGCTCCCGCTCAAAATGTTAACTGCTAAATGCTAATCGTTAATTGTCTGTCACGCTCTTGCTCTCTCCTAACTCCTAACTACTAGATTCTTTTTTCCTCTGTGGTGAATCGTTCTTGATCTTATATCTGGAAAAAGTTCTTGCTCTTAATCTGTGGTGATCTGTGACAATCTGTTTTAATCTGTGTCCAGGTGCTTTTTGAAAATTAGCGCTAATCCGTGGCAGGATGCTCTTGCTCTTTAACCTAAAAATTCTCTTGCTCTTCTCAGTGTGTTCTGTGCTCCCTTTGGTGAATCGCTCTTGCTCTCTTCTAACTTCCGCGTTCTTTGCGTCCCGACTTGTCGGGATAACTACTAACTACTAACTTCTTGATTCTTGATTCTTGATTCTGCTTTTCATCTGTGGTGAATTGCTTACATCTTCTTTTTTCCCTCGCCCGCTCCGCGTTTTCGAATCTCGTTTTCGAGTATCGATGTATGGCTTATGAGGTTTTGTATCTGGTCGGACATTCTTGTTATTTTCACTGTGAGGAAGAAAATATAAATCAGAAGGAATCCTATGAGGACGACGTAAATTATATGCCTCGCGTCTATGATTCCTATAAGCGCTGTTGCAATCCATTTGTAAAGCGGTTCGAGTATCGGAACGGACAGCAGAAATAGCGACACGAGCACCCACAGTACTGAATACGATGGATGCATGTTGTTCTTTCTTACCTGATTCAGGACGAGTATGAGGAAGAAAAATCCTATAAGAATCGCGAGAAGTTTTATTTGGAATCCCATAACTCTCCTTTGTATTTTACGATTTGTTTTTTCTGAAGCAGGCATCCGAAGATATTCATCATACCTTTCACGGGAAAGAGCAGAGCGTTAAGGAATCGGAATTCGCTTCTGCCGTGAACGCGCCCGCGCATTTCGACGGGTACTTCAGCGAGTCTCGCGCCCGAAAAATGAGACAGAAGAAGCAGTTGATTGGTGTCGATTATTTCGTGCTTGTAATAATCAGCGAAGAATGAAATCACGTTTCTTCCGTAAGCCCTGAATCCCGACGTGACGTCAGTCAGCCGCTTCCCTGTTACGACCGAGTCAATCGCGGCGAATATTTTTATCGCCAGACGCCTTAAGGGATATGACTGGAATCCTTTTCCTTCGAGGAATCTCGAACCGATTACGTAGTCGGCTTCGCCTTTTTCAACCGGCTGAATTATTTTGTAAAGTTCGCCCGCGATGTGCTGACCGTCGCCGTCGAACTGGCAAAGCACGTCGCAATCAAGTTTCCGCGCGTAATTGAAATACGTCATCACGGTTCCGAACGACGAACCGGTGTTCACGGGATGTTTCAGGAAGTTTATTCCGTTGTTTCTGCAATATTCCGCCGTGTCGTCAGTCGAGCAGTTATCGACAACCACGAATTCATAACCGTGCTCCCTCAGGTCTTTAACCACGGATTCGAGATTTTTCCTTTCGTTGTAAGCGATGACGGCAATCAGGACTTTCATTTCAATCTCCTTACCGGCGAGCCGACGTACGTCCCGCTTTTATTTATGTCTTTGATTACGAGAGAGCCTGCGCCGATGAGGCATTCGTCCGCGATTTCAAGATACTGCCTTATTACAGCGCCCGAGCCGATAAAAGAACTGTATCCGATTTTCACTCCGCCGCTTACGATGCATCCGGAAGCGAGATGGACGAAATCGCCGATGCCGCAGTCGTGCTCGACGATTGTTCCCGTGTTCACGATAGCGCATTTGCCGATTCGCGTGCCGGAATTTATCACGCATCCGTCGAATACGACGCTTCCGGCGCCGATAACAACGTCTTCATTTATTATCGCGCCGGGCGAAATCAACGCGGGAAATTTCAGACCCGCGTTTTCGTATTTCGTAAACAACTTTTCCCTGTTCCTGTTGATTCTCACGCAGCCGACGCCGAGAGCGGCGTTAAGCCCTTTATGCTTCCGCATTAAATCCGCCACAACTCCGTCGCCGCCGATGTATTTAACGCCGAGTATTTCTCCGTTGTCTTGTTTATCGGTGTAGCCGAGTATTTTATATTTCCCGGTTTTTTTAATCACGCTGATTAGAAC
>DATMXZ010000164.1:0-3811 GCA_035561235.1 Ignavibacteria bacterium | reverse complement strand
TAATAGAATAAAGAAGCGGCTCACAGGAGCCGCTTAAAAAGTTCTGCCGATACCCTTTACAAATTACATTCCCATCTTATCGTCAGCCGTCGGTCCGTATACTCCGGGCAGAGGGATGTCAAGTAGCCTTAGATAAACACCGAGTTGCGCCCTGTGATGTATCAGATGATTAAGCGACATTCCTCTTATCACTTCTTCCTTGCAGAGCGTAAAATAAACTGTGTCTCCGTTTTTAAGCGTCCACCCTTTCTTCATATCGTTGTCGCTGCACCCCTTTAGAGCGTCTTCGGCTTTTTTTACCGATTTATCGAATTTTGAAAGAAGTTCTTCGTTTGTTTTCGCGTCTTCAATCTTGTATTCTGATTTTGCGAAATCAAGTTCATCGGTTGTGACAGTGGTTTCGAGCCAGAACGGGATTTCTGCAACGTGCGTCGCGAGATGAGCCAATGGCATGCTCTTTTCGTGCGGTTTCCAGTCCGGTTTATCAAAAGGTACTCTTTCCAGGATCTTTCTTGTTGTTGCGGCTTCTTGCTTAAGTTCCGCGAGAAATTTTTCTGCGATTGTCATGCTGTTGTTTTTAATTTATTTGAATATATGCTTTATAATTTATGCCATATTAAAATATGGTATTTTATGGGTAATGTCAAGTATAAAATTTCTTTCTGCTTCCGCCGAAGAAATTCCGCTTCATTGAACTTATTTTAATAGCGTCATTTTCCTCGTTGCGGAAACGCTGCCTGCTGACGATAATACGTAAAAATACATGCCCGAAGGGAATTTTGAACCGTCGAAAGTAACCTCGTATTTTCCCGGATTCAGATTTCCGTTAAAAAGAACGCTGACTTCTTTTCCGAGCATATCGTAAACGGCAAGACGGATACTGCTTATGCCGGTTATTGAGTTGCTGTTCAATGCGGGTACGGAGAACATTATCTTCGTCTCCGGATTAAACGGGTTTGGAAAGTTTTGCTCGAGTGTGAAGTCTTCCGCGGCGGATGTTATGTTCCTGATGTTGATTGAACTCGTTATTGAAATAATCCTGTCGGCCGCGAAGTTCCACATATCCCCGTTATCGGTCGTATCGTGATTAACTGAATTCGCGGTAGCGTAAAGAGTATCGAAACTTCCCGGAGTGTTCGGAGCAATATATTTGTAAATAAAAATTACAGTATCGAGCAACGGCTGTTTCGGAAATCTGTGCGTAAGTTCATAAACGTTCGCAGACGCAAGCACCCTTTTCAACGTTGTATCAGAGGAAGATAAAATGACAGAGCCGTTAGCCGCAGATATATCAATGCCCGCTCTAACGAGGGGTCCTCCCGTTATCCTTACCCTGTATTCGACCGTGTCTCCCGCTCTGACGCTTGACGGTCCGTCTATAAATGCCTGTACCTGAGGGCTTGCCGAGAATCCGTGGCAGGTGCATCCCTCGGTGTTTCCGCGCCGTCTCGTAAGGTTAACGAAACCGTCATCGAATGCTTTAAGCGTCTCGAAAACTAGAGTCGATAAAAAAACTACGGCTGATGCAAATAGAAAAATTTTCTTCATTATTTTAGTATCATTAATTTTTTTACGTTGGTATTGTCTTCAAAATCAATTTTGTAAAAATACATTCCCGATGAGAGCCCCGCCGCATTAAAAACAATTTCGTAAGATCCCGCGCTCCTGCTTTCGTTCACGAGCGTTGCAGCCTCTCTTCCGAGCACGTCGTACACTTTTAACCTTACAAATCCGCTCTTTGGAATGTCGAACTTAATAGTCGTTGATGGATTGAACGGATTCGGATAATTCTGGTGAAGTTTGAATCCTGAAGGAACGTTTGAAATTATATTTTCATTCGCGGTTGTTACGACGCTGTAAACGGCGCTCAGTTTCTGTATTCCTCCAGTTCGCATGTCGATGACGAAACCCCTGTCAACGGCGATTTCTCCTGCTCCTGCACCGCCTGTTATTGAAATCGTTGAGAAGTTCTTGCCTCCGTCAAGTGACAGGTAAGTGCTTCCGCCGTAACTGCCGGTTAGAACGAACGTCGGGTCTTCCCTGCATATTTCCGCCGCCCAGCCCGATCCTGAATTTGTTCTTAACAGCGACCAGTTGTCTCCGTAATTTGTCGTCCTGTATATGTCTCCACCGCTCCAGTTCGTAGCGTACATCACGCTTCTGTCAAATACCGTATTGCACATCGCGGGTATTTCACTTGATGAAGTGTTGGTGTGAACCTTTGTCCAGTTAACACCTCCGTTAACGGTCTTGTAAATGTCACCGAGACCGGACCCGGTAATTCCATCCGCAACAAAAATAACGTTTGAACTGTCGTACATAACCGTTATGTCGCACGGGCTTCTGAAAGGAAAATTTCCGCTGATTTCATTGAACGTAGCGCCGTTATCCGTTGATTTATAAAATCCTCCGCCGTCGGGTGCGTAATAAAACACAGACGGATTGTTCTGGTCAATTTCAAGCGGTGTTCCGTAATTACTGAAATTAATAGAGAGTATTGTGCTCCAGGTCGCTCCGTAATCTGTCGTGCGTAATACTTTATCAGGGGAACTTTCTATCGCGCAGAGCCAGATGTTTGTATCGACCGGACTTACAAAAAAATTATGCGCGTTCGTACCCGGAGAGGCGGTTGCTATCTGTGTCCAGTTGTCGCCCCTGTTCCTGCTTACATAAACCCGGTTTCCGAACATGCAGAAAAGCGAATTCCTGTCGTAAGGGTGACGGCAAAGATTGTTTCCGATACCACCACTGGTGCTTAACTTCGATGTCCAACTATACGCGACTGTCGTGCCAGCGCTAAGGTTCCAGTTAATTCCGCCATTCGTTGTTTTTATTATAGCCTGATTCAGACTGCTCACGGCAAATCCTGTCAGAGAGTCAGAATAATAAATATCTTTTAAATCACCCATCATAGGATTGATTTCGAAATTCAGAAACTTCGATGAGCCGTTAGAATTATTTCTGATGAATCCTCCGCCACCGCATACGTGCGCGTTGTTTATATTGCTTCCAGCGATTCCCCTGATGTCCGAATCAATTCTCGTATTAACTGTCTGCCAAGGCAATGCGCCGTATTTCATCAGAAGAGTTCCGTATTCTCCCGTTACCACGATGCCGTCGGAGAAATATTTCGCCTTAAGAAGATTTCGTGTCGTTCCGGTTGTTTGCAAAACCCAGGTTGCTCCGCCGTCGGAAGTCAGAAACAATTTTCCGTTGTTTCCCGCGACGACACCGTTAACGCTGTCACGAAAATGCACGCAGTTATAATTGACTATTGCTAAACCTGAATTCAGGTTAAACCAGTTATTGCCGCCGTTGGTTGTTCGCATAACAATGCCGCTGTCGCCGCATATGTAACCTGTGCTTCTGCTCACGAAATAAACCGAATTTATAGATGCCGAATGACCCGTGCTTATCCCTACGGGATTCATCGAATGTTTGAACGTCTTGTAAACGTTTCCGTCAGAGCCGGCTAACCAGACCGTACTGTCCGACGCAAAACATGATATAAAGTTGACCCCCGTATTTATAGTGTAAGAAGAGAAAGCCGCGCCGCCGTTCGTCGAGCGAAAAATCTTCCCCTGATTTCCCGCTGCAATAACGAACAAGCCGTCCGGGCTGTAAACTGAATTAAATCCCTGCGAACGCGCTGCGTTGAATGCAGCGATTATAAGCAGTAAAAGCAAAGTTGTCTTTATTCTCATTGTCCTTCGGAACTAATTTTCAAAATTTGTTATTAAAACATTTGAAAGGCAATTAAAATTATCAAATGATAAAACTTTTTTTATAAAACTTGAGTTGTCACGGATTT
>DATMXZ010000163.1:0-2252 GCA_035561235.1 Ignavibacteria bacterium | reverse complement strand
AAGTTATCAGTTTCCATTCTTTAAAAATGCGAATTGCATTTTACAGGTACTTGTCTCTGTTATCAACTATTTTCGCGTTATTCGTCAGGCTGTTCATCCATTCCTGCACCACCTGCTGCTTCTTGCTCGACGTGAGTTGCTTCCTTAAATCCGCCTGTTTAATCAGATAATCGTTCTGGTCAAAAGGAGTGACCCATAAGGTTTTTATTATATAGTAACCTCTCATTCCTTTAATCGGATTGGAGACTACACCGGGCTGGGATGAGAAAATTTCCGCATACACGGGATAATCGAGACCGATTTTAGCGTCGGGTTTTCCGTACGACACGCTGTCCGCCTTGCCGAAAGTATACATCGGATACGATTCCTGAACTGCGGAAATCTCGCCGCCGCCAATCTTGCCTTTCATTTCGACCGCGACCTTCGCGATATAATCGAATTTCTTTTTCTGCGCGACCTTTGATTTCACGAGTGTATTCTTCACGGAATCATAATTTTTGTATCCTTCGGGAATCCTTTCCGTAATCATATAAACGCCGTAACCGCCCTGCACTTTAACGGGACCGAACAGGCTGTTCTTTTTATTATTGAGACCGAAATCGATTATATTTTTGTTCTGACCCGCGCCCGGAACAAATCCGCCCTTTACGACTTCGGGAGTAGAAAACGCGCCCATCATCATATGTTTCGCGAGCGAATCAAGTATGGCACCGTTTTGAACGTCCGACAGGAATTCCTGTGCTTTTTTTCTAGCAATGTCTTTTGTTCTCTGTCCCGCTGTAACGGGCTTCCTGACTTCAGCGAACTTAAATTCTTTTTTGGATTTACCTTTAATCTTAATAATATGAAAACCGAACTGTGTTTTTACCGGTCCGATAATATCGCCGACAGAGCCATTCATCGCGGCATCTTCAAATTCCTTCACCATCGCGCCTTTCATAAACCAGCCGAGGTTGCCGCTGTTTTGTTTCGCGGATGGGTCCTGCGACAAATCGTACGCGAGTTTATCGAAGTCCTCGCCGTTTTTGGCTCTCTTAAGAATCTCTTCAGCCTGTTTCTTCGCGGCGGCAGTATCGGTTCCGAAATTTATGAGGATATGTCCCGCGTTCACAAACGGGTCTTCGCCTTCTTTAATATCAAGGACCCTGATTAATTTGTAGCCGTCCTGGTCAACGAGTATATTAGAAACGTCACCCGGCTTCGCATCGAAAAGGAAATTCAGCGCCTGCTTGCCAGTAACGCTAATCTGATTCGGTTTCTGGAAATCAGGATTGTACTGAGTTGCCGAATTTTCGTTCACGAATTTTATAAGCGTCGAATCATCGGTTTTCGCTTCCTTGAAATCCCTTACTAACAATTCCATCTGCTTGTACAACGCAGAGGAATCTTCAGCAGTGGGGCTGTCGGAGAATACCACATACTTGAATTTTACGGCTTCTTCCTGCTTGAACTCGTCCTTATGTTCATTGTAGTAAGTTTTCATTTCATCCTCTGTCGGAGTAAAAAGCGTGGTATCGGTAACGGTGTTAACGTCAAGGAAAGCAAAATTAAAAGCCGCTTTAATGTTATCGTCTTTATATTTCTGAAGCACTTCGTTTTCAGTCACGAGAACTGACGAAGTAATGTAATTTTGAAGTTTTTCGGCGACAAGCACTTCGCGCATGTATTTTTCGACTTCGTTCCAGAACTGCGTGGCTTCTTTAGTCTTCATACCGAGAGCCTGCTGGTAAAACTCGCCGTTGAACGCTCCGGTTGAATCGATGAAATTCCTTCTAATAGCCTCTGGGAGTTGTTCCGGTCTGTTGTATATTATTTCCAGTATTTCGGCGTCAGAGACTTTTATGCCAAGTCTGTCGATTTCCTGTCGCGTCAGCGTCTGCTGAACCATCGAATTCCACACCTGTTCCTTAATCTGATCCATCATCGCATCGTCAATATCCTTATTTCCGTTCTGCTGCCTCATCGTTTCGACCTGCTGCTGCAACGCCCTTTCGTATTCCTGATAAGTGATTTCCTCACCGTTCACTTTACCAAATATAACCTGCTCGCCTCCCCGCAATCCAACATAATTCATACCCCATTCAAACACTATAAGACCAACGAACGCGATAATAAGGAAAATAATGATGTAAGGCATCTTATCACGCAATTTGTTCATAATACCGGTGCCATGCGAAGTCTTTTGTTTTGTCGTCATTACTTTTTCAATTAAAAATTAAATTTTCGATAATGTTGTTTCCGAAATATTACTT
>DATMXZ010000162.1:0-2180 GCA_035561235.1 Ignavibacteria bacterium | reverse complement strand
TTGTATTTCGGTTTAAAAATAAAAGAGTTAATTTTATACAAATAATATTTATCTCATGAGGAAAATCAAAATTCTGCTTACACTTTTAGTTCTTGCAACAACTTTTTCCCTAAACGCTCAGGTTTCATACAACTCTTTTGTAGCGTCAGTAATGAATATGGTAAATGCCGATTCTGTTTACAAATTCGAAAGGCAATTGTGCGGAGACACAGCCTGTGTAATTGGCGGCGCGCCTTACACGATAACATCAAGGCATTATGCAACACAGGGAAACATCAAAGCATCGCAGTACATATACGAGAGGTTTCAGGAATTCGGATTGACAACCTGGTACCAGAACATTAATTCAACGATAACCAATGTTCTCGCGAAGAAAACAGGTACGAAATATCCGAATCAATACGTTATTATCTGCGGGCACTATGACGACATGCCGTCCGGTACAACCGCTCCGGGAGCTGATGACAACGCCTCGGGCACGGTTGCCGTTATCGAAGCGGCAAGAATACTTAAGAACATTAACCTTCCATACACTATAATATTCGCGGCGTGGGATGAAGAAGAACGCGGATTGTACGGAAGCAAGGCATATGCTGACACGGCGTACAGGCTTGGAGATTCAATCATCGCGGTTTTAAATTTCGATATGATAGCGTACGACGGAAACAACGACGGAGCGCTTGACGTAAATACGAATACTGCTTCGACACCTCTTGCTAACGATTTCGCTCAGATAGTCACTCTTTACCAGCCGACACTCGTGCCGCAGGTAACGACGTCATTGAACGGCGGAAGCGACCATCAATCATTTCAGAACAAGGGATATAAGGCGATTCTCGCGATTGAGGACAACAGCGATTTCACGCCGTACTATCACACGGTAAATGACACATATCTTTCTCTGAATAAACCGTATTTCATAAAGATGATAAAAGCGGGTGTAGCGGCGCTCGTGACAATAGCGGGTGACTTCAAGATTACAATTGCCCACACGCCGCTATCGTCCGGACCGGTAACTTCGCCGAGAGTCGTTACTGCCACGATTAAATCATCAATGAAAATAGCGGCAGGAATAAATCAGCCGAGACTTTATTTCAGCGTGAACAACGGTTCGTTTAATTACATAAACCCAAATTATACGAATCTGGATACGTTCAAATTCACGATTCCGGGTCAGCCGATGGGAACATCAGTTAGATATTATCTGGCGGCGCAGGATTCAGCTGGCTCAATAGTGGCGACATTGCCGGCGGGCGGTTCGGGTTTGAATCCGCCGGGAACAACGCCTCCTGCGACAAAATTCGAATATCTCGTCGGAAACACTTATTCTGTTACGGTAGGTACTGGAACAACGTCCTCCAACTTTCCGTTCACGACTTACTGGATGGACGGCAGGACACAATATCTTTATACCGGAACAGAGATGGGTTATACCAACATGTTCATAATGAAAATTGGTTTCAACGTGATTACAGCCGACCCGGGCGCGATGAACAGTTTTAAAATCAGCATGCAGAACACGACGATGACATCGCTAACAGGATTTGTAACAACCGGATGGACAACCTGTTACAACCCAACGTCATACGTAGTTCCGGGTACGGGATGGCAGATGATTACACTGACGACACCATTTTATTACACGGGCGGTAACCTGCTGGTTGAAGTATGTTACGACAATTCATCATACACCGAATTCTCTCCGGTTTACAGCACTCCCGCAACGGGAATGTATTGGGGCCGGCACTACGATTTATCGTCATCCTCGGGATGCAACACCACATCCTGGTCGAGCTCCACGGCTCCTCCGGGAAGAGCGAACACGAGATTCGAACTTACTACCGGAACAGGTCTTGCAAACTACGGAAATGAAATTCCGAAGACATTCGAATTAAATCAGAATTATCCGAATCCATTCAATCCGACGACAAAGATTGAATATTCTGTTCCTAAAACTGAATTCGTTTCGATAAAAGTTTATGACCTTCTCGGCCGCGAAGTAGCGGTATTGGTAAACGGCAAGGTACAGCCCGGCAAATATATTTACGATTTTGACGCGTCTGCGCTTTCGAGCGGCGTGTATGTTTACAGAATGTCATCCGCGTCCTTCGACAAGACGATGAGAATGATATTGATAAAATAAAACACAGATTTTGATACTGAAAAAAACGGGGAAATTA
>DATMXZ010000161.1:0-6508 GCA_035561235.1 Ignavibacteria bacterium | reverse complement strand
ATTTTTTAATAAAATAATTTCAAAATGGCATTAGCAAATCAAGAAAAACAAGAATTAGTAAAAAAGTTCGGGAAAACCGAAAAAGATTCCGGAAAACCGGAAGTCCAAATAGCTATCCTTACAAAAAGGATAAACGAACTTTCAGCGGGTCATTTCAATACCCATAAGAAAGACAATCATTCGAGGACAGGACTCCTGAGAATGGTTGGCAAGAGAAGAAAACTTCTCAAATACCTCGAGAACAAGGATATCACCAGGTACAGAACTATTGTAAAAGAATTAGACTTAAGAAAGTAAAAATTAAACAAGAGAGATGGTTTACAGAAAAACAATTGAAATCGGCGGAAGGCAACTGACGCTCGAGACAGGAAAACTTGCAAAACAGGCAAACGGCGCCGTACTGGTGACCTACGATGAGAACGTCGTGCTTTGCACAGTGGTTGCAAAAGAAGAACCGAACGAAGGACAGGATTTCTTTCCTTTATCGGTTGATTACAGGGAAAAATCGGCGGCAGGCGGCAAGATTCCGGGCGGCTTTTTCAAACGCGAAGGAAGACCTTCGGAAAAGGAAATTTTATCGGCGAGACTTATAGACAGACCAATAAGACCGATGTTCACCGAAGGATACTTCTGCGAAACTCAGATACACTGCACAGTATATTCAGCGGACGGCGAATTCCACGCTGACGTTATAGCCGCAGTGGGCGCGTCGGCTGCGCTGCTCGTATCGGATATACCTTTCACTGAACCTGTTTCGGAAGTCAGGGTCACGAGAGTTGACGGACAATTCATAATAAATCCGACATTCAGCCAACTGGCAGCGGGAGATTTCGACATTACGCTCGCGGGCACGGAATCGTCAATAGTTATGGTCGAAGGTGAAGCGCTTGAAATTTCCGAAGAGATATTTTTAGAGGCCGTTGAATTCGCGCATAAATACATTGCCGAACTTTGCAGGTTCCAGAAAGAATTTGCCGCTGAAGCGGGCAAACCGAAAAGAGCGGTCGAACCTGCCGAAGATCTGACCGAAATGATTAACGATGTGAAGGCACTTTATGAAAAAGAGATAGCGGCGCTTGACAGGACCATTCTCTCTAAAGACGAAAGACATCAGAAATCCAAAGAATTAAAGAATACAGTTTTCACGGCGCTTGCGGAAAAGTATCCCGAATCTGAAAAGAAACTGGAAACAATAATGCACGACATTCAGCAGGTTGACCAGAGGCGAATGATTGTCGATGAAGGCGTAAGGCTTGACGGCAGAAACAACACCCAGATTCGGCCGATAGTTTGCGAAGTTGGCGTGCTGCCGAGAACACACGGCTCCGCGCTTTTCACCAGAGGCGAAACGCAGAGTCTAACGACGATGACGCTCGGCACGAAAAGAGATGAGCAAATTATCGAAGGTCTGCTCAAGGATGAAGAAAACAAGCATTTCATTCTTCATTACAATTTCCCGTCATTCAGCACGGGTGAAGTCGGCGGAAGACCGGGACCGGGAAGAAGAGAAATCGGACACGGAAATCTTGCTGAACGCGCGCTGAAGAACATGCTTCCGCCTGAATCGGAATTCCCGTACACTATCAGAGTCGTATCCGACATACTCGAATCAAACGGTTCTTCTTCGATGGCTACGGTATGCGCGGGCTCTCTCGCGCTTATGGACGGCGGCGTTAAGACAAAGAAACCCGTTGCGGGCATCGCGATGGGACTTATCAAAGAAGAAGACAAAGTAGTCGTGCTCAGCGATATACTCGGCTCCGAAGATCATTTCGGCGATATGGATTTCAAGGTTACAGGCACGGCGGACGGTATCACTGCGATTCAGATGGATATAAAAATACACGGAATTTCACTCGATATTATGAGAACCGCTCTTCTGCAGGCAAAGGGCGGGCGCCTTCACATACTCGGCATAATGAACGAAGTAATTAAAGAAGGAAGAGAATCAATTTCGAAGTACGCACCGCAGTTGTTCACTCTTGAGGTCCCCGTTGATATGATAGGACTTGTAATCGGACCGGGCGGGAAAACAATCCGTCATATAATCGCCGAGAGCAAGACTGAAATCGACATAGACGACGAAGGCAAGGTAACTGTCGCGGCGATCGACAAGGAAAGCGCTGACATTGCAATCAACATGATTGCGGCATTAACGGCTTTACCCGAAATCGGAAAAGTTTACGACGGCACAGTGAAAGGAATTAAGGACTTCGGAGCGTTCGTCGAGATTCTTCCGGGTAAAGAAGGCCTCCTGCACATCTCGGAAATTGACGTGAAGCGTGTCGAGAAAGTAACAGACGTCCTGAAAATGGGCGATAAGATTCAGGTTAAACTTCTCGGGATAGACGATTCCGGAAAACTGAAACTCAGCAGAAGGGCCCTCCTTAGAAAAGAAGGCGATTCTGAAGAAAGACACGAGGGCGGAGAAAGAAAAGAGCACCACAGAAGAAGGGACGGACACTCAAGACCGCCCAGAAGAGACAGATAAACAATAATATTCTCGAATACGAAGCCGGTTCAATACCGGCTTTTTTATTTTGCAAATCTTCAAATTAATAAATAAATTAAAATAAAAAACGATGAAGAATATAATATTTGCTCTCTTTCTGCTTTTAATGCTCTCATCATGCGGAAGGACACAGGACGTTAAATGGACATCCCTTACTTATGATTACAGCGAGGGACCGCTGCCTCCTCCGTACCACCACGAGTATTCGATATCGATAAACAGCGACCGCTCGGCAAACATGACATATAAACTCGGCTACAATGCGGATGACCCGTCGTATAACTATTCGTTCACGCTCGATGACGCTTCATTGAACTTGCTTAATGAAAAAATTGTCGAGTCAAGAATACTTGAAGGAAAAACGGAAGCTGTTCCCGAGAACGAGCATCCGGTCGGAGGTTCGCTGAACAGGATTACGGTTTATGTCGTAAATCCCGACCCGAATCTTGACCAGCCTCCTCTCGCGTTTCAGGCTCCTTACTTCCCGAAAAAGGAATATGCGAAGGGATTGAACGAACTGTATGAATGCATCAACGAACTCGTTCCTCAGGACGTGAAGACGGATATAGAAAAACACAGGACGGATTTCGAGAATAAAGTTAAACAGTAGAAATGTATCACAAAGGAGTTGAGTACAGGTTTTTCTTCGAAAAATCAGAGATTCTCAGTTACCGATAAAAATCCTCTATAAAATAAAAAACGTTCCCGGACAAAAATCCGGGAACGCAGTAAAATATTGGTAGAAAAACTAATAATTTTTCAATACAAACTTATAAAAACAGTTTTAAACGTTAACAGATAACTGTTCATTGAATCAGTGTTTGTGTATATCCTTATGCATTATCCTTCTCTTCTCAACGACCTTGCCCTTGCCGTACATTTCAGACAACGACTTGTGCATATCCCTATCGTTTTCCGCCCTGAGTTGTTTCAACACGAAATTAATAATGCTCGCAGGGAAAATATTCTCTCTCTCGTATAGGTTTCTTTTCTTTTCGAGAATATCCGCTGAATCGGCGCAGGTAGCCGGCAGGCTCGGGAATTCGATGTCCTTATTTTCTTCTAAGGTCTTTCCCCTGAAATATAATTTGTCGGTCAGTTTCAGGGCATCGTCGGATTTCGAGAAACCGTATTCAGCCGCCATCGCTACTCCTGCAATCAATTGATGCACGTTTGCGCTACCGTCCGGCACTCTAAGTTCGATTGTCTGCATGCTGTCAATCTTCATCGGTTCGCTCTTCTTACCCGGATTCACGAGGTCGGCAAGATTACTCGTCTTCGACCATCCGAGCGGGACTCTTACCATTGCTTTTCTGTTCGAATCGCTCCAGAAGAACTGGGTGGGCGCTTCCATGTTCGGCACTAACCTTAAATAGGACGAAGGCACCGTATTTCCGAATGCAGTAAGAGAGTCAGCGAATTCAAGCAGACCGCCGATTAATTTCTTTGAATCAATCGTGAGATCGCCTTTTTCGTCAACCATAACATTCTTTCCGTCCTTTAACAATTTGAGGTGAAGGTGCAGACCGCTGCCCGCGTATCCCTCTTCCAGTTTGGGAGCGAACGTAGCAAGAATGCCGTTGTTGTACGCGATATTTCTAATGAGCCATTTCGCGATAACTATGTTGTCCGCCGCCTCTTCTATCGGCGTCGAGAGGAATTCGATTTCAAGTTGCTCGCCCATCTTTCCGTCGATTTCGGGATTCGCGCTGACGAGTTTTTCTATGAAGCCGACTTCGCTGTGGGCATACTTTACCGCGCCTGCAATCTGTGTTATGCTCTTCAGCATATCGGAAAGTATCTTGCCTGACTTCAGGTAAGGACCCGAAGCGTGGTATCCCTGCTGCTTCGGCGGGAAGTACATGTTTGACTCAGGATTGAAAAGCATATAGAATTCGAGTTCGCCGAGAGCGTGCAACTCGATGCCGGTGCTTTTCTTAAACAACTGCGCCGCTTTGTGCAGAATATTGTCGGGAGTGAACGGAGCAAGTTCACCGTCGCCTGTAAGATACCTGCAGACGAGGTCGAGACTTGTAGGATTAAATGGATTTATAAAAGCGGACTTGTAAACCGGCACGACGTATAAATCGGACAATCCCGTATCTACAAGACCTTTGAATAATGAAGAGCCGTCAACCCTCTCGCCTTCCGCAAGAACTATTTCCGCGTTCTTTCTGTCGGGCAAAGGAATACGAAGTTCCTTTAACTTTCCGTCGAGCGCGGTATAATGAAATCTGATTGTTTCAATCTGTTTTTGTTCTATTACTTTCAGAAGATCTTCGCGCGTGAAATCCTCTTTTGGTTTGTTCAGCAAAACTGACAATGGATTTGTCAAAGCGTATTTTACCATATCCTGAATTTAGAATTAATTGTGAAAATGAGATTTATGTAAAATTACCTCAAATTGATATGATTTGCTATACGAAATTTTGTCTTACTTCTTTTTGAAGCAGAAGTTAGAAGTCAGAAACTTCTAACTTCTGTACTGTTAATTGCTAATCGATTATTGCTATTTGAATTAAACTTCATAGTACAAATGGAACTCATACGGATGAGGTCTCAACTGCACTTCCTTGACTTCCTTTTCCATCTTGTAGTCTATCCAGGTATTAATCAGTTCTTCTGTAAACACTCCGTCTTTCGTAAGGAATTCGTGGTCGCTCTTCAGATTATCGAGAGCAATTTCAAGAGAGCCCGGAGCCTGTCTTATTTTCCTGTGCTCTTCTTCCGAAAGATGATAAATGTCCTTGTCAACCGCTTCGCCCGGTTCTATCTTGTTCATTATCCCGTCGAGTCCTGCGAGAACGACAGCCGAAAAAGCAAGATAGGGATTCGCTGTACCATCAGGACATCTGAACTCGATTCTCTTAGCCTTTGGATTGTTTGAATACATCGGTATCCGCACGCTCGCGCTTCTGTTTCTCATCGAGTAAACGAGATTTACGGGCGCTTCATATCCCGGGACGAGACGCTTGTAAGAATTCGTGGTAGGATTCGTGAAAGCGAGCAACGACGGAGCGTGTTTCAGCAGACCGCCGATGAAATAAAGCGCGGTCTCGCTTAGTCCCGCGTACTTGTCTCCCGCGAAAAGCGGCTTGCCGTCCTTCCAGAACGAAACGTGAGTGTGCATTCCGCTTCCATTGTCTCCGAAAATCGGCTTCGGCATGAACGTCGCCGTCTTCCCCGCTTCGCGCGCAGTATTTTTAACTACGTACTTGAACATCTGCAGGTTGTCAGACGCTTCTAATAGCGGCGCGTATTTAAAATCAATTTCTCCCTGACCCGCGGTAGCAACTTCGTGATGCTGAACCTCGACATCGATGCCGAGATTCATCAAATGCTCGACCATCTGATTCCTTAAGTCGTTTGTTGAATCCGAAGGCGGCACGGGAAAATAACCTTCCTTAATCTTAATCTTATGACCGAGATTCGCCTCAGATTCCGAGCCCGTGTTCCAGAATCCTTCCCGTGAATCGATTCTGTACCAACTCGAATATTCGTTTATGTTGTACGCGACGTGGTCAAGTATGAAAAATTCCGCCTCCGGTCCTATAAACGCAGTATCCGCGACGCCTGTCGACTTCAGATACTCCATCGTCTTTCTCGCAATGAAACGCGGGTCTCTTTCATACGGATTCTTTGTCATCGGGTCAACGATATCGCAAATTATGCTGAGCGATTTGTGTTTGATGAAAGGGTCCACTCTTGCCGTGGATGCATCGGGTATTACAAGCATATCCGATTCGTTAATAGTCTTCCAGCCTCTTATTGACGAACCGTCAAAGCCGAGTCCTTCGTAAAAATGCTCCTCTTCAAGTTTATCCACTGGAATCGTAAAATGCTGCCACTGCCCCGGCAGGTCAGTGAAACGGAAATCAACCATCTTGATTTCCTTGTCTTTCAGTAGTTTGAATACGTCGTGTATTCTTTTCAGTTTTTCTTTCTGTTCTTCGATTTGATCTTTATTAGCCATAATTTGGAGTTATTGTTTGGGTG
>DATMXZ010000160.1:0-5622 GCA_035561235.1 Ignavibacteria bacterium | reverse complement strand
ACAGATCTTATCCCGTACTTGCGTTATAATATTTTTCATTATGGACTTTAACCAAACCCCTCCTCTCAACCTCTTCATTTCCCATTTCCCAATTTCCAATTTAAAATTAATTGCTCTTCAAAACCCCTTTCCACTCCCTCCCAAACTCCTGTAATACCGACACTTACCGGCCTTCGCGGTCATTTATCGCACCAAATCGACTCACATTTATTATTTTTGTTTGACGACGATATTGTCGCCCGAAATAAAATTTTTTGTAATGTTGAAAGATACCGAAAGACAGATGAAGTTCTTCTCCCTCCGCCTGCAGGGAAAGACGCTTCTTGAAATCACGGCGGAACTTGAAATCTCGCTCTCGACCGCCAACCGCTGGAACAAGTTCTTTAAAGCCGATATCATAAACGCCCGCAACGCCGATATGGAAAGGCTTCGCAGGAAGATTGCCGAAAAATATGAAAAGTACTTCGACTTCCTCGACCAAAATTTCGACCGCCTTTACGCCGAAACACTGCTCCATAAAGAAATCGCGATGACATACGATAACCTTCTGAAATATTCGACCAAGGTTCTCGACTCGATTTATAAAATCGACATCTTCAGGAAGTTCGCCGACAAATCCGCGCGCGGCTCCGCTCCCGAAGATACGATTCCCGAAACCGATTACTCTCAGTCGTATGTGCCTAAACACGTTATCGAAAAATTGGAAAAATGCTGAATCATAATGTCATATCGAACCGCCCGGTTAACTCTCGTGAAATCAGTGTTTTATTCGACAAAATAAACCTAAATGACACTAAAATGACACGTTTTGAGAAATCTCTTCGCTATGTTCCTGTTTTTTCAATACCGCCGTTGAAAAAAGCGAAACAAAAAGTGTCAAACGTGTCACTCAAATGACACTATAGTGTCAACTCGTTCTTTGAAAATTCGCAAGTTAAAATAATGTTATTCGTACCTCAGCGCTTCGATTGGATTCAAAGACGCTGCCTTGCGCGCGGGATAGAAACCGAAGAAGACGCCGACCGCTGCGGAAAACAGAAATGCTATGAGAATAATCTCGAAAGATAACGACGTTCGTATGCTCGTGAATTTGTTTAATGAAACGGACACGGCGACTGAAAGCAATATCCCGGTTACGCCCGCAGCCAGACTGAGCACCGCCGCCTCTGTCAGAAACTGCGCGAGCACGTCGCGGCTCCTCGCTCCGACGGACATCCTTATTCCTATTTCCCGAGTCCGCTCTGTTACCGATACAAGCATAATGTTCATTATGCCTATGCCGCCGACTACAAGCGATACGCCCGCTATTGAGCCGAGCAGCAGCGTGATTGTTTCCGTCATTTCGGACGCCGTCTCCGTTATTTCCGCCTGCGTGCGTATCGTGAAATCATTCTCCTCGCCTTCGTTCAGTCTGTGCGAGTCACGCAGTATCTCCTCGATCTCAGTCTTCGCGTTGTCTATCTCTTCGATAGAAACAGCGCTCGCGTTTATCATGTCGATATACTGCCCGCCCTTCAGCCTGTACAGCGCCGTTGTTGACGGTATCATTATCTGGTCGTCCTGGTCGTTGCCCATTCCGCCGCCCTCGCCCTTTTCTTTCAGCACTCCAATTACGGTGAACGGAATGTTCCTTATGCGTATCTGCTTGCCTAAGGGCGGCTCGTCGGGAAAAAGATTTTCAACAACCGTTATTCCGAGTATCGCGACCTTTCTGCTCGCCTGAACGTCGCGGTCCGTAAAAAATTCTCCGGACTCCAGCCCGCGGTTTTTTATCGTGAAGTAATCGGTCGAAACACCGTACACGGATGTGCTCCAGTTTCCCGCCCCTCCTATTACCTGCTCCGAAGCCCTGACGACCGGAGATATGCCGCTTAAAAGCGTTGTCGATTTTTTTATTCTTGCGACGTCTTCAAACGTAAGACGGCTGAGACTTCCGCCTCCCTTGCTTACTCCGCCCGTCTTTGCTTCGCCCGGCGAAATCATTATCAGGTTCGTACCGAGCGAATTTATCTGCTCCTGCATCTTCATTCCCGAACCGCTGCCGATTGCGACCATTATTATAACGGAACTGACACCGATTATTATCCCGAGCGCCGTTAGCATGCTTCTCATCTTGTTTCTGTATATGCTCCGGAAGGCAGTCTTCATCAGTCGTTTCAGTGAATTCATTTTCCCGCCCCTTTCGCTAAAAATATTTCCTGTCCGGAATTTGATTCCGCGACCCCGTTTTCTACCGCAAGCCGTATTTCCTTTTTGTTCGTCTCGATTTCTTTAAGGTCGTTTGCCGCGTTGCGTCTGTTCTTTACCTGCGTGTCTGAAACTATCAGCCCGTCGCGCATCTGCACTATGCGTTTCGCATACTGAGCTATGTCATGCTCGTGAGTTACAAGCACGATTGTAATTCCGTCTTCGTTCAACTGCTGGAATAATTGTATGACTTCGATTGAAGTTTTCGTGTCGAGGTTCCCCGTCGGCTCGTCCGCGAGTACCAGCGCGGGCTTGTTCACGAGCGCTCTCGCTATCGCGACCCTCTGCTGCTGACCGCCCGATAACTGCGATGGAACGTGGTCAAGCCTTTCGGCGAGTCCGACCCGCTCAAGCGCTTCTATAGCCGCCTTGCGCGGCTCCTTTATCCGTCCCGTCCTGTCGTAGGAAAGCGGGAGTTCGACGTTCTCAATCGCTGTCGTGCGAGATAGAAGATTGAACCCCTGAAATACAAATCCGATTTTTTCGTTTCTGACCGATGCGTATTCGTCTTTCGTCATCGCGCTGACGTGCTTGCCGTCAAGATAATATTCACCCGACGTCGGCTGGTCAAGGCAGCCGAGAAGGTTCATCAAAGTTGACTTTCCGGAACCCGAAGAACCCATTATCGCCGTGAAACCGCCTTCCTCAACTCTTAAATCGACGCCCCTCAATGCCTGCACCGTAACTTCGCCGATGCGGAATTCCCTCTTTAGTCGTTTTGTCTCAATTACAGTTTTCATGATTTCTGTTAGAAAAATTTTTCCGTACCTTTTAACATCTATATGCCGCTTAAAACGGCGGCGGTCCGCCGCCGGGAGGTCCGGATTGTGATTTCGTCGTTCCCGTTTTTTCGTCTTTCGATGAGTTGTTACCTGAGATGACTTTCATTCCTTCTTTAAGCATCGGACTTTCGAGTATCTCCGTATTCGTTCCGTCTGTTATTCCTGTTCTGACAGGTATCATCGTGAGTCTTCCGCTTTCATCGAGAAACCATAATTGCTTTATCGTTGATTGCAGCGAATCCTTTGACGGCGCGCCGCTGCTGCCCGGAAACATCTTCTTTCTGATGGAATCGGGAGGAGGCGCGCCAGCGTTCTTTTTCATTTCCTCGATGTTGTCCGCGAGTTCATCCTCTGAGGGCTGGAATTTTAAGGCGCCGCTTGGTACAATGTAAACGCCTGTCTTGGAAGAAACTATAAAGTCAACAGTCGCCGTCATTCCCGGAAGCAGAAGCCCTTCCTCGTTTTCCGCCGATACGACGACGGTGTAATTTACAACGTTGGATGTCGTGGTCGGCTGAACACGGATTTGTTTCACTACACCTCTGAACTTCCTGTCGGGATACGCCTGCACGGTGAACCTGACGGACATTCCCATTTTGATGTCGCCTATGTCGCTTTCATCGACGGCCGCCTGAATCTCCATCTTCGACATGTCTTCTGCGATTATGAAAAGTGTCGGAGTTGAAAAACTCGCCGCTACGGTCTGCCCCTCTTCGACGTTCCTGTCTATTACCGTACCGTCAATCGGCGAACGAATTATAGCGTACTTCATGTTTAGTTCCGCGCGCTTAAGGGCTACTTCGGCAATTGTCACCGACGCTTTGGCTGATTCAAACGCTGTCTTCGAAGTCTGCAGGTCCGATTCCGCGAGAAGACCCTTTTCGTATAACTTCAGATTCCTTTTGTATGCGGATTCGGATTCTTCGAATTGAGACTTTGCTTTTATCAGCCCCGAACTTGCGTCGGTTACCGCGAGATTCAGAAGCGATACGTCGAGTTCGGCTATTATCTGCCCCTTCTTTACCTTGTCGTTGTAATCGACAAGTACCTTGTCAATCGTCCCGGAAACCTGTGTTCCGACCTCAACCTTCGCTACGGGGCCTAATGTTCCGCTGCTCGATATTACGTTTTCTATGTTGCCTTTTGTTACCGATACAAACTTATATTGAACCGATTTGTCTTTGCCTGTCCTTAAAAAGAAAAACCACGCGGCGGCTGCCAGAACCAATAATATAGTTGTTATCAGCATCTTTTTCCTGAAAATTCTATGGAGTGTCATCTGACTTCCTTTTATGTTGTCCTGTTTGTTTAGATGCCGTTTCGCGCGAAAACGTGCTGCTGAAAGTGTAACAGGTTAAAAGAATTATGGCTGTTCGCCGTTCAAAAATCAGTACTTTGGATTTTTAAAATGGGCGGAGGAATATACCGTTGTGCCGGAAATTCCTTTTTGTAAGGTGTGTAAGCAAATGTTTATAAATCCTATTTTGTTTGCTCCGAAATTATACCGAGTGGTATATGCAACGCCCCGTTCTTGATTAACACTGAAAGCGTCCTCGATTCTTCAAGACCGGCGAGACCGCTGACCATTATCTTCCCTCCCGTGATTTTGGTCATTATCTTCGGTGCCCAAAACACGTACCCGTCGAAAACGATTGCGCACTCTTTGCCAATGCTCTCTTCCGTGAACTTCTCCCATGATGTGGCGCCGCTTTCGTTCAGCGTGATGTGAGTGAAGAAACTCCCGCTCTGCGGGTCGGTGCTGTAAGCCGCGTCGGATATGTCATCCTCCGTGAGCGCGGATTCCGTATTCAGAAAATACAGTATCCTGTACTTGTCCGTCATCGTCTCAATCGTTTTCTCCGACCAGGCGTAATTAATTTCCTGAAGTATTTTCAGTGACTCGCCGGAGTTCAGTATTTTCTCGGCGTCAGCAATGGAATTGACGTTAACTGGAAGCCAGTTTAATCCCGAAGCGAGTCCGTAATTTATTAGTCCCGTGAACTGTTTCGTCCCGTTTTCCGGATTTGATTTTTCAAGCATGCTGTCAATGCTTTCCTGAAGGCTCTTTGAAATACCCGCGTCTTTGACAAGATGAAAACTCAAACGTCCCGTCGTCGAAATCAGTTGCTTAACCTGTTTCATGTCCGCAGGTGATTTAATTTCAACCGTGATTGTCAAACTGCCCGTCCTGTTTATGGTCGCGCCGCTTATTCCGAAATTCTCGAGTCGTGACTTCAGTATTCTCACGCTCTCATTTACCGCGTCGTCAATAAGATTCTTTAAATAATCCTCGACATCGGCGGGATTGCCTGCGGGGACCTTGAAAAATTCAGCAAGTTCGTGTCTGACGGTTTTTAATTTGCTGTTTAAAGATTCAACGACCAAAGACGCCGACGTGTCCTGCTCAAGCGCAAGTTCTTCAAGGGCTTTCATTAGAACTGCATCGTTATTTTTAAACGCCTCTTGTTTTAAAAGTTTTACAGCGTCGGCTTTCAGTGTGAATATCGTGATTCCGTTCCGCGCGCCGGCGGGGAAAACCGTGACGAACAGCAGCACTATGAGTAGATAAATATATTTTTTCATGGTTGAGAGT
>DATMXZ010000159.1:0-4853 GCA_035561235.1 Ignavibacteria bacterium | reverse complement strand
CATTAAGACTAACATACAGAAGAAACTAAGCAAGATAAAACTGATTGTATCCGATGTTGACGGCACGTTGACTAACCGAGACAATGAAGTCGGCGGCGAGACAACCGAACTCGTTAAGAAACTCAGGGAGAAAGGCGTTCTGTTCACGTTCGCCACCCAGAGAATCCATTCCTCAATTGTCCCTTTTGCGAGAAATCTGGGTATCGATATTCCGATTATTACTGTAAACGGAGCGCTTCTGAAAACGCTGGATAATAAAGTCGTCAGCAGTTCAGTTATAAAAGAAAAATTCGTCGACAGGGCGTTAAAACTCGCTGATAAGTTTTTTGTGAGAATAGCGTTCTGTTACGGAGACGAAATTATTTATACTGAAGATAATTCCGTGCTCAGAGACTTCATGTACAGGTTAGGAACCGATTACAGGCTGGTTGACTCATACACGAATTACAGGAATAACGTGCTTGAGATAATAATGCTTGGAAACGAGAAGAAGGTGATGAAATACATACAGAATAAAATGAACTTTCCCGCGAAGTTTTTCCTCACAGCGAAGTATTACAGGTCGTCATCAAAACTCGGTGTTTACCACCTCGAAGCGAGAAAATCCGGAACGAATAAAAAAACCGGAATGACGAAACTCGCGAAATATATGGGAATATCAAAGAACGAGGTCGCTGTTCTGGGCGACTGGTTTAACGACAGGGATTTGTTCGAGTTCGGCGGATTCAACGTCGCTCTACAGAATGCCGTTGCGGAACTCAAACATCAGGCGGATTACGTTACCGAAAGGACAAACGACGAGGACGGCGTCGCCGAATTCCTTAAACTTGTTTACGATTCAAAATAATTTATAAAATAGTTTTAATCTTTTATCATGAGAAGAATAGTAGAATGCGTCCCCAACATTTCCGAAGGAAGAAATCAAAGCATAATAGATGCCTGCGCCGAAGCCGTGCGCAAGGTTAAAGGCGCTAAACTGCTCGACGTCGATCCGGGCAAATCAACTAACAGGACAGTGTTCACGTTTGTAGGCGACCCTGAATCCGTAGTCGAAGCGGCGTTTCAGTTCTCGAAAACTGCGTACGAACTAATAGATATGACGACTCATACGGGCGAACATCCGCGAATGGGCGCCGTTGACGTTGTGCCGTTCGTACCGGTCGCGGGTGTAACGGTCGAAGAATGCGTCGAGTGCGCGAAAAAATACGGTGAAAGGGTCGGCAAAGAACTCGGTGTGCCGGTTTACCTGTACGAAGAAGCCTCGACGAATCCTTCAAGGAAAATGCTCAAGCAAATCAGGGCGGGCGAATACGAAGGCATAAAAAATAAAATTTACAAGCCTGAATGGAAACCCGATTTCGGTCCTCAGGAATTCGTGCCTAAATCGGGCGCGACAGTAACTGGCGTAAGATTCTTTCTCATCGCGTACAACGTTAACATTCTCGGCACGAAGGAGCAGGCGCACAGAATCGCTCTTAATATCCGTGAGCAGGGAAGAAACGATAATGAGCCTGGCAGACTGAAAGCGGTGAAGGCTATCGGCTGGTACGTCGAGGAATACGACATGGCGCAGGTCTCAATCAATCTCGACAACTATAAAATCACGCCGCCTCACGTGGCGTTTGAAGAATGCGCGAAAGACGCCGCTGAACTTAATCTCGCGGCTTGCGGAAGCGAACTCGTCGGACTCATTCCGCTTGAAGCGATGCTGATGGCTGCCGATTATTATATGAAAAAAGAGAATCTTTTCATACTGGATGAAAAGCAAAAAATCAGACTCGTTATCGAGAGAATGGGATTATCCTCAATATCAAAGTTTATTCCCGAAAAAAGAATTATCGAATACATGATAGAAGACGACAGGAATGAGCCTCTCGCTTCGATGACTGTAAGAGATTTTGTCGAACTCGTCGGCGCGAGAACCTCGGCGCCCGGCGGCGGAAGCGTGTCGGCGCTCGCCGCTTCTCTCGGAGCGGGGCTCGGCGCGATGATGGGCTGGATGAGTTACGGCAGCAAGAAATTCGAACATCTCGATTCAAAAATGAGGAAATTCATACCGCCTCTTCACTACTCTATGAAGGAATTAATTTCGATGATTGACGCCGACACGAACGCTTTCAACGATTATATGATTGCGATGAGGATGCCTAAACACACGGATGAAGAAAAGAAGATCAGACACGGGAAAATGCAGGACGGTCTTAAAAAAGCCGTCGAAGTCCCTCTGAAAGTTATGCGAATCGCGGACTCCTGCTGGGAATGGATGATTGAAATGTCCAAATACGGCAACCTGTCGTCCGCAAGCGACCTCGAAGTAGGCGCGAAATGCCTCGAGACGGGAATCTGGGGAGCGTTTAAAAACGTGAAGATTAATCTTCCGCAAATCGAAGACGAAAAATATAAATCCGAAGTTATAAAAGAAGGCGAAGAAATTCTCGAACGCTCTGAAAAGAACCTTAAGAAAATTTCAAAGACGCTTGAGAAAAGATAGTTCTTTTAAATAGTAATTAGTAATTAGATTTGATTCGTGTCCGAGAATTCCCCAAAGAGCGGGGAGATTCCGGAATCCTAAAAGTTTGTTTTGGGGGATGCTTTACACATCCCCCTTTTTATTACTCCTTACAACTTCCGAATTACTACTATTTGATTTCTGAATACAACTCATACTATCTCTTTTTGTAATCCCACCTTTTAAGGTGGGGCGAAAGATAAGTAAAATAATAAGACTTTAGTCCTTAATAATATAAACTTGCGGGCTGAAGCCCATTTATTGGGGATTCTTTTTCCCCACTCTAAAGAGTGGGGTTAGTATTATTGCTCGTTATCTTTTCAAAAGAATTTTTCAGAAGTCTATAATTACTAATTACTAATTATTAATTACTAATTGACCAGAGTGTAGAACTCCTTAGTATCTATCCTATGGTGCCGTATAACGCCGGCCCTTACAAGGTTTACAAGCGTCCTGCTCGCGCGTCTTTCGGAAATATTGGCGAGTTTCCTGAATTCCTTGACCGTTATATTATCGTTTTCTTCGAGATATTTGATAAGGATTTTGTCGAGTTCTCCCAACGAAATTATAAGAGGGGATGAATCTACATTTGAATACTTGAGAATGTTTGCGGTTTCTTTCGACGCGATAACGGATTTATCGTTGTATCTGACGTAAATTCTGGTTGAGTCCCTGTCATTCTCGTCAATTAGTTTGTGCGGTTTTTTCCTGCTCTCGTGTATCTCAATAACAACAACGTCCTTGCTTTTAATGGGGATGATTTCCGTTCTGTATTCAACTTCGGGTTCGCAGAAAAATTTCGCCGCGGTATCTATGAGGTCCAGTTCGCTTTTCTCGCTCTCAACACCGACAATCTTTCTGTCGTCATCCACTCCGAAAATAATATATCCTCCGGACGTATTCGCGAATGCAATCATCTCCTTCGCGATTTTTTGCGGCGAGGAGAACTTCCTCTTGAACTCTATTCGGGAGCCTTCACCTTCCTCGATGAGTTTGTAAAGTTCAACAGTGTACATGAATAAAATTACTTTTTGTTCCTGATATAATCGAGGTAATCCTGAAGTATGATTTGCGCAGAAATCGAGTCTATGTTTCCCTTGTCTTTTCTTTTTTTCTTTGAAAGTCCCGAACTTGCAAGGTTGTATTGAGCGAGGCTGCTCGTAAGACGCTCGTCAAAAAATTCCGTTTCGCACGGAAGGCTTCTGCCCGATAGATATTTCTTTAAATCCGAGGCGAACTTTTCGACGTCATCAGTAATGTGAGTTTTTTCCGAACTGAATTTTGTCGGATATCCGATGATTATTTTAGATATGTTTTCCGATTTGACAATCCCCGCGAGAGACTCCATCAGAGAAGCGTTATTCGCTAAATAATCCCTCTGAAAAGCATAAGACTTTGTTCCGTCGCTTACCGAAATTCCAACCCTCTTTAAGCCGTAATCGATGCCTAAGTATTTCGTCTCTCCGCTCAATCCGGGGATTACTCGTTTATGACTTCCTTAAGGAAATTCTTCAGTATTTTTCCGGGTTTAAAATGCATCTTCCTTCTTCCCGGCACGAATACAAATTCCCCCGTCTTGAGGTTTCTCGCTTTAGGTTTGGGCTTGGTTTTCTTGACTTCGAATACGCCGAATTCGCGTATCTCAATCCTGATTACCGGATCGGCGGACATTATCAACTCACGTAGCGATTCAAACAGCGAATCGACTATCAGTTTGCGCGTAACGCGCTTTCCGATGAGTTTTTCCTCCATCTTTTTTTCCACATCCTTGCGGGTCAGAGTCATTATCCTCTGCGGTCTCGGTTTTTGGTTATTTTCATCCATTTGTTTCTCCTAAAGATTTTGAAAACCGTTTATAGTATAAAATTAACGAATAAATTATTAATAATACTGATATATAGTAAAGATAACTGATTGTTATTTTTAAAAGTTCAGAATTATTGTCGTTCAGAACGCACAAAAGTATTATTATTCCTATACTTAATACGGCAATCTTGCCCGGATAGTTCGACATTAGCACCACTTTATTCTTCGATTTAAGGTATAAACCGAACGCGAGTATTAGCAAATCCCTTGCGACGACGACAATGACAAACCATGTCTCAATTCTCCCCATTAGGAATAATACAATCACAACCGATACAACTGCTAACTTATCAGCCAGCGGGTCGATTATCTTTCCGAGTTCCGAAACCTGATTTAATTTTCTTGCAATGAATCCGTCAAGCAAATCCGATATGAACATCGATACTAAAATAATGATTACTGCCGTTTTATCCGTTCCCGCGGCTATGAGGAAAATTAGCGGAATAACAAGAATCATTCGCAGCAGCGACAATAAATT
>DATMXZ010000158.1:0-28536 GCA_035561235.1 Ignavibacteria bacterium | reverse complement strand
TCGCTATTACTGTTTTTGTTTTCCTATGTCTTATAGCAATATTTTTCAGTTATTACATCGAGTTCCGGAAAGAAAAATTGAATGAAATTAGGTCAAACCTGAGATCTATCGCCGAACTAAAGGCGAATAATCTGCAGAACTGGCGGATGGAGAGAATCGGCGACGGAAGCGTCCTTGGTCAAAGTCCGATTATCGCGAGGACGCTTGAAAATATTTCAAAGGGTAGTTTGACTCAAGACGGGAAAAATGAACTGAAAGACGTTTTTTCAATTTTCAAGAATGCATATCATTACACCGCTATAAAAATAGTTGATTTAAACGGAAACCTCATAGTTTCCGACAGTCTCGATTTACCGACCAGCAATGCCGTGAAAGAATTGCTTCCCGATGCGGTTAAAAGCAGGGAAATTATGCTCACGGGTCTGCATAGAAACGAAATCGGGAATGCATACGCGGGTACGAATCTTGACGTTATCGTTCCTCTTGTCTCGAAGAACGGCGGCGATGTCAGGTTCGCGTTGATTCTTGAAGTCTCTCCGTCAACTTTTATTTTCCCTCTTATTCAGAACTGGATCTCGGATTCGGAAACCGCTGAAACGCTCATTATCAGAGACGATGGAAAGGGAAACGCTTTATTCCTGAACGATTTGAGACACGTGAAGGACGCTTCTCTGAATCTCGTTATTCCCAAAGAAAATGAAAATGTGCTCGCGATTATGGCGCTTAAAGGGCGCACCGGCTTTGTCGAGGGTTTGGATTACAGGAATGAAGAAGTTATCGGATACATTCTGCCCGTAAAGGATACTAAATGGTTTATGATTGCCAAGATAGACGAAAGAGAAGCGTTTAGCGAGATACGGAGAATCACGGTTTGGTTTTTCGGTGTAATCGCGCTCCTGATAATAATTTTCATTTATGTCGTTTCCTACAGCGTTAAGAACTTGCGCGCTGAACATTATCGTAAACTCTACGAACTCGAGTCCGAAAAAAAGCAATTGCTTGACAATTACAGTTATCTTATAAAAAAAGCGAATGACGCGATTATTATTTCGGGCGAAGGCGGGAATATTATCGAAGTGAACAGCAGGGCTGCCGAATTGTACGGCTTCTCTGAAGATGAATTCGTCGGACTCAACGTCCGCGACATTTATCACGAAACGAACGCGGGCGAATTGGAAAAGTTCGTCGAACATATTCAAAGAGACAACGGACATATTGTCGAATTGTACGGAAAGAAAAAAGACGGCACGGTTTTTCCTCTGGAGATAAGTACCCGGCTTGTTGACATCGAAAGCAAGCCTTTCTACCAGTCCATAATAAGGGACATAACCGAAAGGAAAAAAGCCGAAGACGCTCTGAAGAAAAGCGAAGAAAGATTCTCGAGAGCGTTTATGAATAGCCCCGCGTTCAATGTCCTCGTGGATTTGGATGATTTCAGGATAATTGAATGCAACGACGCGTTCAACGCTGTGTATGGATTCAGCAGGGAAGAGGCCATTGGTAAAAGTGTTACTGAACTCGGTATTTATCCGGAGGACGTTTATAGAAAAATTGTCAGCGATGTCAGGAGCAAGCGCTCGGTTAAGAACGATGAACAGGAAATAACGACGAAATCGGGGAAGAAAAAAATTATTCTCGCGTCGAGGGAAATCATTATTATCGGCGGTGAGGAATATTTGTACGTGATCGGCGTGGACATTACAGAGACGCGAAAGGCGCAGGACGCGATACGGGAGAGCGAAGATAAGTTTAAGTATGTTTTCGAATCGGCTAACGTCGGCAAATCCATTACTTACATAACGGGCGAGATTCACGTTAACAGGGCTTTCTGTGAGATGCTCGGATATCGGGATGGAGAACTCGAAAACCGCAGATGGCAGGATATTACTCCCGAAGAGGATATCGCGCCGACAGAAGTTTATATCAAAATATTGTTGAGCGGCGAAGAAAAATCAGTACGCTTCACTAAAAGATACATCCACAAGAACGGCTCGCATATCTGGGGCGACGTGAGCGCGATTGTAAGGTGCGATAAAAATAACAAGCCGATGTATTTCGTCGTTACGATAAACGACATCACCGAAAAAGTTATCGCCGAAGAAGCCCTGAAACAAAGCGAGGAAAGATTCTCCATCGCGTTCAATAACAATCCCGCCTGGCTGGCAATTGTTGACCTCGAAACTCAAAAGATGGTTGAGGTAAACGATGCCTGGTGCGAAACATTCGGTCACCGCCGCGAAGAAGCGTTGAATAAAACTCCCGTTGAACTGGGTATATACACCGATGAAGTGTTCGGTAAAATAATCGATAACCTCAGGAGGGAAGGGAAAATTAAAAATGACGAGTCGGTTGTAACGACAAAAGAAGGAGATATAAGAACTCTCCTCGTGTCGCGTGAAATCATTCACATTAAGGATAAACCGTTTCTTCTCGCGATGGGTCTCGATATTACAGAAAGAAAGAGAGCGGAAGAGGAACTCAAGAAAAGTGAACTGCTCTTCAGGACGACGCTTTACAGCATCGGTGACGGCGTGATTACGACTGATAATACAGGACGCGTGCAGAGAATGAATGAGATTGCCGAAGGGCTTACGGGATGGAAAGAATCCGAAGCCGTGGGACGAAAACTCGATGAAGTGTTCCGCATTATAAACGAAGACACGCAGTTGAAAGTAGATGACCCCGTCGCGAAGGTGCTGAAAGACGGTTTGATTGTCGGACTTGCTAATCATACTCTCCTGATTTCCAAAGACGGCAGGGAAACTCCTATCGCGGACAGCGGCGCTCCGATAAAGAACGAAGCGGGTGAAATTATAGGCGTCGTTCTCGTTTTCCGCGACCAGACGATTGAAAGAGCCAGAGAGGACATTCTCAGGAAGAGTGAAGAAAAATTCAGGCTCTTCTTTATGAACGCCCTCGAAGGAATCGCGATTCACAACCTGATTTATGAGGGCGGGAAAGCCGTGAGTTATAAAATTATTGACGTGAATCCGAAATATACCGAAATACTCGGTTTGAGCAGGGAAGACGCGCTTTCCAAAAATGTTATCGAACTGTACAACACCAAAGAGCCGCCATTCCTCAACCTTTATGCGGAAGTCGCGAATACCGGAATTCCGAAATCGTTCGAATCCTATGTCGCCTCCCTTGACAGACATTTTGTAATATCCGTCTTCCCGCTTCAGAAAGGCTCGTTCGCTACCGTGTTCAGCGATATTACGGAGCAGAAGAAAGCGACCGATTTGATTAAACTCAGCGAGGAACGCTATAGGAGAATCTCCAGCACGATTTCCGATGTCGCTTATTCCTGCCTGCTGAGTCCGTCAGGCGTATTTGAACTCGACTGGATGACGGGCGGCGCGGAGCAACTTACTGGATATACTATTGAAGAAATTGAAGAAAGAAAATGCTGGAGGTTCCTTGTTATTGATGAGGACAGAGAATTGTTTGTTAAAAATGTTATCGACCTGAAAGCGGGAGAGTCAAGCAGCGCTGAATTCAGGATTCAAAGAAAAAACGGAGAAATTTTATGGATACAATCTTACACGGAATGCATTCCCGAATCCGACGGGAGCAGAAGGATTTATGGGGGCATACTCGATATATCCGACAGAAAAATTGCGGAAGAAGCCGTCAAAGAAACCGAACAGATGTTTTCAAAAGCCTTCAGAAACAGCCCTAACGCGATGCTGATTACTTCCGCTGAAGACGGTAAAATTGTTGACGCGAATGACGTTTTCCTGCAGGATACGGGTTTCTCAAGAGATGAGGTTATAGGTAAAACAACGAAAGAACTTAAACTCTTTTATTTCAGGAACGAAAGAGATGAAATATACAGGGAAGTAAAAGTAAAAGGATTTATCCAGAATAGAAATGTTTTGTTCGTTACTAAGAACGGCCGGAACGTTGACGGATTGCTCTCCGCTAGTCTGATTAACCTTCGCGGCAAACCGTACTTCCTTACGACTATCGCTAATCTAACTGAAATTAAGAAAGCCGCTGATTTGCTTAAGAAAAGCGAGGAGAAGTACCGCAGGCTTCACGAATCTATTACGGACGCGATTGCATTGACGGATATGGAAGGACGACTTCTCGAATGCAATTTGTCTTTTACGGAAATGCTCGGTTATACTGAAGAGGAATTGAAGAAATTGAATTACAGAGACCTGACGCCTGAAAAATGGCACGCGGTTGAAGAAAATATTATCGCCAACTCAATTGCCTCGGGAGGTAAATCGGAAGTGTACCAGAAAGAGTATATAAGAAAAGACGGAACGGTGTTTCCCGTCGAACTTAGAACTTACATTATCCGGGATGACGACGGAAACCCGTCTGGTACATGGGGCGTTGTCAGAGACATTACTCAACGGAAACTTACCGAAGAGGCTTTGATCAATGCTAAGGAAAAAGCCGAAGAGATGAATAAACTTAAATCCAATTTCCTCGCGAATATGAGCCATGAACTGAGAACGCCTATGACGGGTATCCTCGGTTTCTCCGAAATTCTCGCGGACGAACTTAGGGATGAGAATGAAAGACAGATGGCGCAGGTCATTCATACGGGCGGAAAAAGATTGATGAACACTCTGAACCTTATCCTCAATCTTTCAAAACTTGAATCCGAATCTGTTTCGGTAAATCCCGAAATTGTAAATCTGTCCGAATTGTCCGCTACTACTCTTAAAATGTTCGAAGTGCTGGCGCGAAATAAAGATTTGGAATTGATATTCGAAGCGGATGAGGATGTTTGCTCCGAACTCGACGAGCAGTTTACTATTCAGGTTCTGTCGAATCTTATTCAGAACGCGATTACATACACGAACTCGGGATTCGTGAAAGTTCACGTAGGTAGCGAGAAATTTGAGAAGGATGAGTTCGCCGTTCTGAAAGTTATCGATACGGGAATCGGAATAAAAAAAGAAAACCAGCAGGTAATTTTCGAACCGTTCAGACAGGTAAGCGAAGGGTTTAACAGGACGTATGAAGGTACCGGTCTCGGACTCACTATTACAAAAAAATATGTGGAATTGATGAATGGTACTATTTCTGTCAGCAGCGAACTCGGCGAAGGTACCGTGTTTACCGTTAAGTTCCCGCGGTGTCTTAACGCGGGTGAAACGGTATATGATAGTGACGTAATCTCCAAAGATGAAATTCCCGCGCTTAATGTAACGGATAATAAAGAAATTCTTGTCGTGGAAGATGACGAGAACAGCGCAAGAGCAGTTACCTTAGCACTTGAAAAAATCGCGCGCGTGTCAGTGGTCGAAAGCGGCGAAGAAGCGCTTAAACTGGCTGCTAATAATAGGTACAACCTCGTGATTATGGATATCGGACTTCCGGGTATTAGCGGCATTGATACAGTCAGGGAAATTAAAAAAATGAAAGGCTACCGGAATACTCCGATTGTCGCAGTTACTGCTTACGCTATGGCGGGCGACAGGGAAACCTTTTTGTCTGAAGGATGCACGCATTATGTCTCGAAACCCTTTAGTATAAACGAATTCAGGGAATTGATTTCGGGGATTCTGATTCAGGATAACTGATGCTGTCATCAGGCTGTGAACCCTGAAACACGATGAACGGATTTTTCCGCTTCGGATTAATTTTATACTGAGTATTTTTGATTTTCGTTGTCGGGTTAAAATATCTGATCTTAATCCGAAGAAATTATTGTTGTTGACGAATTTTATTCTTTGCCTCGATGAGCAGATATCAACTCTTTAAAAAAATATTACCCGGTCTTCTTCCCCTGATAGTCTTTATCCTTGTGGACGAGTTTTACGGAACGTCCGCCGGCCTGATTGTTGCCGTTTGCTTCGGTATCGCCCAGTTGATTTATTCTTATTTGAGGGAGAAGGTCTTCGACAGGTTCACACTCTACGATACTCTGCTCATAGTTGCCCTCGGCATTGTATCCTACGCTCTCGATAATGACATATTCTTTAAATTGAAACCCGCTCTCGTTGGCGCTATACTCTGCGCCCTTCTCGGGATATCCGCTTTCACTAAAGTGAACATACTCGCTTTAATGTCCAAACGCTATCTTGAGGGAATCGAACTCAAAGAAGAACAGGAGAAACAATTCAAGCGTAGCCTTCGCGCGCTTTTCGTGATTTTTTCGTTCCATACATTGCTGGTCCTCTATTCCGCGTTCTTCTTGTCGAAAGAAGCGTGGGCGTTCATAAGTACAGTCTTGTTCTATATGCTTTTCGGCGCATACTTTATATATGAGTTGCTTAAAACATGGCTGCGGAATAGAAAATATAAAAACGAAGAGTGGCTTCCGCTCGTTGACGCGAAAGGAAATGTAACCGGGAAAGCGCCGCGCTCTGTCGTACACTCGGATAAAAATCTGCTGCATCCCGTCGTCCATCTTCAGATTGTTAACAGCAAGAGGCAACTGTATCTTCAGAAACGCCCGATGTCTAAACTCTCTCAACCGGGCAAGTGGGATGCATCAGTTACTGGTCACGTCGCGGTCAACGAAAACGTAGAGTCCGCGCTGAAACGGGAAGCGAAAGAGGAAATCGGACTCGAGGATTTTATTCCCGTTCCCGTTTGCAGTTACATACTGAAAACTGAAAATGAATCGGAATTGGTGTTCCTTTCCTTCGCGAAATTCGACGGCGAGATTGGGTTCAATCCGGACGAGGTTGACGACGGCAGATTCTGGAACATCTCGGAAATTAACAACAACATTAAAAGCGGTATCTTTACTCCCGGTTTCTTAACGAACCTTCAGATATTGAAGAAGAACTCTCTGATATAAAAAAGAAAAATCCCTAAACAATACTTCATTCAGGGATTACTTGAGTTGTGTAGGGACTTGAATCCCCGACCTGTCCCGATACATCGGGACTGCTCATTCCTTAAAAATAAAAACCCGATTCAAATCTGAATCGGGTCTAATACTTGAGCTGGCAGAGGGACTTGAACCCCCGACCTGCTGATTACAAATCAGCTGCTCTACCAGCTGAGCTATGCCAGCAATAAGTAACTACAAAAATATGCAATTCTATAATTTTATTCAACCTTATTATTGCCGGCAAATTGCGTTATTGCTCGTTCTTTTTCTTCCTTATTTTCTTTGTTTTTGTCTCTTTCTTTGTAGTGTTGTCCTTCTTTGTAGTCGTCTCTTTTTTCGTCGTTTTTGAATCATCGTATAGTTTAAGAGTCTGTCCGACCATTATTGTCCCGTCCGCGTCAAGGTCGTTCCACTTTATCAGTTGTTTCGTCGTCAAGCCGTATTCTTCCGCAATCTCAGATAGAATATCGCCTTTCTTAACCTTGTGAGTCTTGTTTTTTGTGGATTTCTCGGTTGTCGTTTTAGTTGTTTTCTGCGGTTTTGAAACGACAAGTTCCTGTCCCGGTACAATTACATCCTTTTCAAGGTCGTTCCATTCTCTTATGTCTTCAAGCGATATGTCGTATTTTTCCGCTATCAGTGTAAGGTTCTCTCCCTCTTTTACTTTATGTAACTTCGACTTCTTGTTGCTCGTGTTCGTTTTCTCTTTCGTCTTTTTTGGCTCGATAACCGTTAACTTCTGCCCGACTATTATTTTATCGCTTTCGAGGTCATTCCATTCTTTCAAATCTTCTACGGTCACGCCGTAATCTTCGGCTATCGTCGATAACATATCGCCTTCCTCGACTACGTGAACCGTCTTGTTCTTCGACGTGTTTTCTTTCTTTTCACTGACCTTCTTGTCAGAATAAATTACAAGTTTCTGGCCCGCGATAATTTTATCGCCTGTAATGTTGTTCCATTCCCGCAGGTCTGCTGTCCTGACACCGTATTTTTCCGCTATTGTGCTGAGGTAATCGCCTTCTTTCACTACATAAACCTGCTCTTTGCCTTCACCGCTCTTCTTCTTTGTTACCTGCTTCTCGCCTGTATCGTTGTTTTTCTTGTTGTTTTCTTTCTTTTCTGTTTTATCCTTGCTGTCGCTCCCGTTGTTCTTCTTGCCGTAATCTTTGCGGACGCCTACTTCCTTGTTTTCATTGTTGTTGCCCTGAACTTCAGTGTCCTTTTTTTCTTCTTCCTTTATACCGTAAAACTGCTTGTACTGCTTATCCGTAAAGTAGATTGATAGGACCTGATTTGGCTTCGGTGAATTGCCCCATGCTATGTTGTTCCAGTATCGTATGTCTGATTCTCTGACCTTGAATGTATCCGCAACACCCGCAAGATTTCTATAGCCCGTGTATATATAGTCAAGTTTTTGTTTGTTGTGTGTTGTGACGACGTATTTCTGGTCGCCCGGATTATAATTGTTAACTTCGTATGTCGTTACGGATACAACCGTGGAATAGTACGATTCGCTCTCGTTGCCCGCGAATTCAGGATCTACCGACCCGTTGTTTTTAAAATCTGATGATTTCCTGTAATTGCTTATAAATGTTTTGTAAGTGCCTTGGGGAACTCTCAACTGATAGGGCACGTCGTATTTTGGCACCACGTCGCTTGTAAGTTCCGAGTTCAGTTCCCGTATGGTCTCAATATCCGATTCCGAAAACTCCGCAACTTTGTCAAGCGAAAGTTCACCCGATATGTTCACCCTGTCGAATGTTATCGGCTTGCCGAATTCGACGTCTTTAAATCCGTATGTCGAAGGATCCCTGAATATGAACGACAAAGCAAGTATCGACGGAACATAATTCTTTGTTTCGCCCGGAAGTGAACTTCTTATGTCCCAAAAATCCTTGGAGCCTGTCTTGTTAATCGCGTTTGTTACCCTGCCGGGACCCGCGTTGTATGCCGCCCACGCGAGATACCAGTCTCCGAATGACCTGTAAAGGTCCTTTAAATGCCTTGCAGCGGCGTCCGTTGACTTTTCAATATCCCGCCTGTCGTCCCTGTAACTGTCCTGATAAAGACCGTACATTTTTCCCGTCGAAGGCATGAACTGCCATAAACCAACTGCTCCCGCTCTCGACACAATCGTCGGGTTCAAACCCGATTCCTGAACAGACAGATATATCATCTCTTCGGGCGTGTTGTGGTATCTAAGGATTTTTCTCATGAGGGGGAAATATTTCCCCGACCTGTATAGAGTCTTATCTATGAATGATTTGCCCCTGTCTGTTTTTGAAAAGAAATCGATATACTCCTCTACCGCGCCGTTCTTTATTAGCGGCACATCGCTGCCGTCAGGAAGCGGCTCGACATCGTTAGTTACCCCCGAACTCAGGTTAATCACGTCGTACGCTATTCCGTATTTCTTCGCAAACTTAAATACGAGGCTGTTCTCCGGTATGTTTGTTTGCGTGTAAAGATAATCCTGTGATATGCTCTTCGCGAGACTTACAAAATCATTTTTCCAGGCCGTATTGCTCGAATCTTCAATGGTTCTCGCATTGACCTTCTTCAGTGTTTTAAGAGCATCCTCGAATGTCGATTTTGCCTTTTCGGATTGTTTCTGGTTATAATCAATCGCGCTCTTGTATTCCGAAAAAGCCTTATCAATTATCTTGTATACTGACAGCGAGTCCTTTGTCCTTTTAACCTGCGGATCTTCAGGTACTGAACCCGAACAACCGCTGAAATAGACAATCGTCACCGCCATTATAGAATAGAATAAATAATAAAAAAACTTCTTACCTGCCATGTAGGTGTATAAAAAAGTTTTTTCCATACTGTTTTTTTAGTTTTATGCGGAAATATATGCGATTACGAAAAGAAATTCAAGTTAAAAGTTAAGGAAAGTGGATAACTATCATTGAAATAGTATAGTTATCCAATAATAACTATTTGGAAAAAGGAATAATTTTGCAGAAATTGTTATAAATACAAAACGCCGCCCGAAAGCAGCGTTCTGCAAAGTCATATAAGGGGATATATGATTTTAATTGACTGTACTCTGATTTAATTCGATATGGAACGTGAAATCGTATCCGGAAAATTTTGTGTCAGTCCAGAGATTTCTTGTCTCGATTCGTTTGACAAGCATGTTATTGAGTATGTTGTTCTCGCCCAGAACGGATTCAACTATTATCTTACCGTTCGGTTGAACAGTTATCGTTACGAACGCGTCTCCGCTGATATTTTTGTCTTCGTAATACATGTCCACCGGGGCTTTGAAAACATCGACTATTTCTTTCTGAATCTGATATCTTAAGTCTGATACTGTTGAGGGTTCGTTATTGTCCGCTTTCGCGAAACCTGCCGTAAGGAACAACATTATTACCCCTATGACTGCCGGAATTATTGATTTATTGTATTTCATTTTTTTCTCCTTTGTTGTTGTTTTCAGTTTTACTACTTAAGTTATATTCGTATTTTATCTGAAAAAGTTTCAGAGCCGTAAAATCCCGGAATTGAATTTACGATTCCTTTTAATTGAGGACGCTTATTTTATTGAAAATGAAGTAATTAGACATTGTCTGAATGGAGAAAAATTATAAATTAATAGTACCGAATATTAAAGACAGGCAGAGAATTGACAAGTATATCACGGTCTTCGTCGAAAATGCAACGCGGACAAAAGTCCAGAAATCCATAAATATGGGCAATGTTCTTGTTAACGGAAATTTAGTAAAATCCAATTATATCCTGAAACCGTACGATGAAATTGATATTGAACTGCCTGTTCCAGATAAACAGGAAATCGTTCCTGAAAACATCCCGCTTGATATAGTTTTTGAAGATGAATATTTGCTCGTTGTCAATAAGCCCGCGGGTATGGTCACGCACCCGGCGTATAAAAATTATTCGGGTACACTCGTTAACGCCGTGATGTTTTATTCACTGAAAAAAAAAGACTCTCTCTCAAGCCTTAATGGATTCGAAAGAGCGGGTATCGTTCACCGCCTGGACAAAGACACTTCAGGATTGCTTGTTATTGCAAAGGACGAGACTACTCACAGCAAACTTTCCGATTTGCTTATGAGGCACGATATCGAAAGGGAATACAATGCTATAGTGTGGGGACATTTCAGGAACAAAGAAGGAATTATCGAATCAAGACTCGCAAGAGACAGGAAAGACAGGAAAAAAGTGGCTGTGCTTCGCGATGACGAAGAGGGCGGGAAGTATGCTGTTACAATGTACGAGGTATTGAAAGAATTTGAGTTTCTAAGCCTTCTCAGGCTGAGACTGAGAACAGGAAGAACACATCAGATACGCGTTCATCTTTCTTCAAAAGGACACCCCGTATTCGGAGACGAAACCTACAACGGACGAGTACCGCATTCGGTTAACCTGACTAACAACATTAAATCGCAGATTAAAAACCTTCTTGAAATTATGCCCCGGCAGGCTCTGCACGCGAGAGTGCTTGGTTTTGTTCATCCGAGAACAAGAGAAAAACTTCATTTCGAATCGGCGCTTCCTGAAGATATGCAGAACGTCCTGAAAATCCTCGGCGCTTAATTACTAATGCTTGTTCATCAGTTCGAAATGACTTATTCTGCCGCCCAGATGTCCGGTGTAAATCATCATCACGTTTACTGCAACCAGTAAAATCAATAAAGTAATTCCAAACCAGACAGGTACCGCTTTCCCTTTCCTGAATATGATAATTCCGGCGAGACTGATTATTGAAACAATTTCCATTGCCTTGAAACTTATGTCGGCGAATTCCTCGTGATCCTCGATGTATTCTTCTGCGACGCCTTCGTTTCCTTTCACGAATCCTTCAGCCTTATTACCCGTCAAGAAAACCGGAAAAGTTATCAGTCCGATAAAAACGATTAAAAACATACCGAGTTTTTTTATGCTGTCATTATTGACAACGACTCCGTATCCCAGGACGAACACGACGATAGCCGTGCCAATCATTGGAAAGTGGTTCAATATCAGATGTAAATGAGCTGCGTTTGGCATAGTTTTTCTTTTTTCTAAACAACAGATTAAAACGATAAAAATTCCTGCTTAATATAAGAATGGAATTAGCCTCTTCGACTTTCGCCTGTATTCCCCGTAATCCTTGAATTTATTCGCCAGCAATTTTTCCTCGTAAGTGAGTTTGAGTATTAGGATTGCAACGAGCAGTATCCAGTATGTAAGACGCGTGACGCTGGTGTCATCAACAATCAGACAGGCGGTAAGCCCTATGACTGAAGTGTACATCGGATGGCGGATAAACTTGTACGGACCCTTTGTTACCAAATTTACTTCCTTGAAAGGCTCGGGGGAGATGTTGAACCTGAACTTCATTATGTATATTGACCAGATGCCGAGCAATATAAAAAGCGCGTATAATGTAAGAAGCGCGGTATTCGCGGGGTAGTTTACACCCGTTATGAAAATGAGTATTATAAAAACAAATTGTAGCATTACGAATACTGCCGACCTGAATGATTGCGGCCGTAACGAAATCATGCAATTTTTATCACGTCTTCAACGTCGCGTCTCGGAGTTGCCTTCACCTGCTTGCCGTATCCTAGCCTGATAATCATCTGCGGATGATAACTCGTTTTCAGTAAATCCCTGACTTTATCGAATAACTCGGGTACCTCGAGTGGCTGATTCAGATATGAAGCCGAAATTCCTTCCCAACTTGCTCTGAGAAGAAGTCTTGACAACGCGACTCCTGTTTTCAGCCAGTCGGCAGGATTATTGCTCTTGCTTTCGAGAACGGCAATCAGAGGTGAGCCTTTTACGAGATTCCTGTCCCGTCCCGCCTGTATGTCGCCCCAGTTGAGATTTCCGATAAAGAACGGACTGCCGAATGAAATAAGGTCGCCCATTCCGAAAGCGTAGCCGGGAATTCCGTCCTTGCTTGAGGTGCGGTTAGGGTGAACCCACTGGGCTAGTTCGCGGCAGAAACTCTTGTTCTGCGACTGGACTCTGTCGCCCTGCTCGATTAATCTCGTGAGTTCTTCCCTCATTTCGCTCGATTCAACTTTCGCGAACTTTATATCGGTATCGTCGCCGACCGCCTTCAGAAGTTTGCCGAATGTAATTTCATCGATTATCTCTTCGGCGAACGGAAGCCTGTTAGTCCTCCTGTTTGGTATCGCCTTGAAAAATATTTTGTCTTCGTCTGTCGGCTGATAGTCTCTTGATTTCACTTTAATGCTGGCGAGTAGGTCGTTGTCGGTATCGTTAGGAAACAATGTTACATCAGGTTCGAATCCGAAATACTTCATCGTAACAAGTAGATTCGTAAGCGCGGCTCCGCAGGATATTATTAGTTCCCTGTCATCGGGATCAATGACCGGAAGCGCCCTTGTTCTGTCAGCGTAGAGATTTAAAGATTCTTCGTGAACTTCAAATAACCAGGGCTGAGTATTATGTCCGGAAGGCGCTAATATTGCATAACGGACAAAAAATTTGAATTTTTCTTTAATGCTTCCAAATGATGGGAAATGATTTTCCGATACAGCCCAGGCATTAATGTTGTTACGCATCTTTTTATCTCCTGAAAAATTTTATTTTTGAATAAAATACCTATTTAATCTAATATAAAACACTAAAATAAAAATTAAAATTTCTTTTTTCGTGTCGTTTTGGTAATTTAAACCGTTGTAATTAAAAAATTTGGATTTATTTTTCGGACCTAAATATGGCAAAACCCTGATCGTTATTTTTCTGGCGGCTTTTATTTGGGGTATCGGTATGCTCGCTTTCAGGAACTATTTCGAGAAAGGTTCGGATACTAAAAAATCCGATTGGAACAGTTCGGAGTTGTACGGAGACGCGAAGAATTTTTTCGATCGGGCAGTATCTCTTTCCGAATTTAAACCGTATGACGAAGGCGTTGTTCCCGCTGTTGCTTATTACAGACCTCCGGGATATCCGCTCTTCCTCGCTTTCGTTTTTCTATTCGCGGGATATTCCTTGAAGGCCGTTATTATTCTGCAGATATTAATTGCAGCCCTAATTGCCGCGATAATAGCAGATACGGGAAGAATTTTACTCGACATTAAGATCGGCTTCTTTGCAGGAATCCTTGCGATTTTTTACCTGCCGCTGTGGAATGCTTCAAGTACCGTTAACAGCGAGATACTTTCGCTGCTTTACTGGGCTTTATCCCTGAACCTGATGATTCGGTTTGTTAAGACTGACTGCATAAACAATACTCAGATTTTGCTCAGCGGCTTGCTTGCGGGTATGTCGGCAATTACAAGGGGGCAGTTCCTTATGCTCGCTCCTTTATCACTTCTCTTCATCTATTTTTCCGGCTCTAAGAAAAAAATGATTCCTGCCTTGAAATGGATGTCATTGTTCTTGCTTCCCGTGCTCGCCTGGGCAGCATACGCTTACTTGGTTTCCGGTTTGTTTGTCATAGTGTCGACGCAGGGACTTTTTGCCGTCTGGTGGGGCTGGTCGCCCGCTGTAGTTCTCGAAGAGTCGTATCCCGTGTGGAATCCGGAATGGTCGAACATCAGCGTACCCGCTGACCAGATAGGTCAACTCGTTCCATATAAAAGTGCGGGCTGGTTTTTAAAGGAGGTGTATTCCTTCGTGACTTTGTATCCGAAAGAATCCTTTTTAATCGGTTTGTTCAAACTTATGGAATCGTGGGGTCTGGAATTCTATAACGGTCAGCCGGTTTTAAACGGTATTGTCCGTTTCCTCAAGATAAACTGGAACCTGATTCTTTCAGTGCCGGCAGTCATTTTATTGTACAATAACAAAGACTTAAAAGGATTCCTGAAATTTCTTCTTGTGTTGTGCATTGCCTATACATTCGTATCAGTGCTTACTGCGGCATTATACAGATACAGGTTTGCTACTCTCGATATTTTTTTCCTCATCCTTGCTTCTTATACAGTGCTGCATTATTCGCGAAAAATTTTCAGAAAAAAAGCGGATTCAAAAACGTAATATCCTTATATCCGGACAGCAGCCTGAATTGATTGCTGGTAAACTTTGATTATCTATCTTTTAAGAATTATCGACCTTCCGTCGGATTCAAACGTGACTGCATTGTATAAATCCGTTCTGATAATTCTTATGCCTTCGTTTCTGATTCTTTCGAGCGTATTCCGTGATGGGAGATTCTGCGCGCCTGTGCCCGAGGCGGTGATGACGCAGGCGTTCGGCTTGACTGCTTTTAAAAACTCCTGAGAAGTTGATTTGTCACTGCCGTATTTCGCCGCCTTCAGTATGTCGGATTTCAGAAGGTCCTTATAAACATTAATGAATTCTGATTCCGAGGTAGTTTCGCTTCTGCCCGGGAAGAGAAAACTTGTATTCCCGTAAATTAATTTCACCATGAACGACTTTACGGAGGGGGACTTTAGAAAATAAATACGGACATTCCCAAAACCGCTTACCTTATCCACGTCCCGTATGTCAGTGTATTGAATCTTGTGTTCTGCAAGAAGGTTTTCCGCTTCGCTTCCTAATCCTTCAGCGTTATCGAAAATTACCTTATGCACAATAAAGTTATCCGTCAGGTTTTTAAGTACCCTAAAATCTTTGCTTATATCGGATGTTAGAACCAGCAGGTCGATATCGCCCGCCCTTTTATACTTCAGGTAAGGCACGACTCTTGTTGAGTTTGAATGATTGTAGGGATTCTCGATTCCCGCATCGATTAATATGTTGCTTCCGTCGGGAGTTTCGATGTGAGTGCAGTCGGCATTCCCGATGCTTAGATATGTTACGCTCAGATTCTTTTCTGTAAGCCCCGCGAATAATAATGCAGCGCATATCACGAATATTGATACGAGTATCCGCGGGTATAAATTTTTCCTGCACGCTGTAACGATACAAAACAGTACGATATAAAACACGACAACCTCAGGAAGCGTTACTCCCGATATTTCAACGTAACTGTACTTTAATGACGCGAGCCCGTGAATCAGCCATAACTGAAATTTAAGCAGGAGAGTGTTGACGCCCGCAACGAGTGTGCAGAGATACGATGAAAATACTCCCGCGATAATCTGGAAAAAGCCAAGCGCTAACGAGAAGTTGGAAAGCGGTATTGCCGCGAGATTTGCGGCTACGCCAGCAATTGAGATTTTTGAGAAGTACATCGTTGTTGCAGGAAGCACACCGAGTTGGGCGGCTATCCCCGATAATATTAGTAACAGAATGTTATTCAGAACAAGGCTTACGCCTTTCCGCTTTCGGCTGAAATATTCGAAGTTGTGATTGAGCAGGTCTATGAAAAAGATGATGGATAATACCGAAGCGTACGAAAGTATGAAACCGGGATTAAATAACTGCCGCGCATCAACCGCCAGTATTATCAGCGCCGATACTCCAATTATGTTATAGAAGTTGATTTTACGCTGAACGATGAGAACGAGAAGCATCAGTGTGCCCATTATTACGGCCCTGATTATCGATGCGGTCGCTCCCGTAAAATAAGTATAAAATAAAAGTGAGAGAGCGTACAGTATAATTTTTATCGTGAGTTTAATCCTCAGCATACCGAGAATGAACGAAAGTATTATTATTACGTATGCGACATTTAATCCCGATACCGCGAGTATATGCATAACACCCGCCCTTACAAAGTCTTCTTTCATCTCGCGCGGAATATCCGTTCTGTATCCCGTCACGAGACCGTTCAGAAATGCCGCTTCGTTGCCCCCGATATTCGAATTAATGTTTTCTATGGCGTATTTCCTTGCGGGGATAATTAAATTTTGTTTGAAGAAACTCAGGTTGCCGCCGTCTTTTATATTAATATCGTCGAAGAAATGAACCTTGAATATCTTGTCGATGTCATTAAGATAAAGGTAATTCCTGTAATTGAATTCGCCGGGATTTGTTTCTTCTGGCGCGTCTGCCATATCGCCGAAGATAATTACCCTGTCACCTGCTTCGGGCACTACAATTCCTGACCCGCCTGAAATTTCTTTAGATTGCTTTACCGTAACTAAAAATGTGCCCGATATATTTATAGTATCACCGCCCGATATAAGACATTCCGAATCGAGTTTGAAATTAACTTTATCTCCCTTCCTTTCAGGCAAATCCGTAACAACGCCTTTTAAATATATGTCCGAATAATTGCTCCGCAGATTCAAGACGGAATTTTTCTCAAGATGATGAAAATCGTAATTTGATTTCGCTATTCCTGAAAGCACAACGATAATTGAAACTATAATAAGTTTCGTACTTTCGTTGTTTTCCTTCATCAGGAAAATCAAGCAGAAAATTATTAACACTATGAGAACTAAAGGCGCGAACAGAATATCTCTACCCGCGATTATGCCGATGCTGAAAAGAAGTGAAAACCGAAAAGCAGGCGCGTTATATAATTTATTAATTAACATAACACCGAATATTATGACAAGTGATTTGAGATTTCAAGTCTTTTTTATGTATTCTGCTTAAATCTTGGACTTTATTAAGCGAACATTATTTTATAATTTAATCCATGAATACAGTTGAGATAATTAAAAAGAAAAGAAACGGCGGGAAACTTAATAAAGACGAAATAAATTTTCTGATCGCTGGATACCTTGCCGGGACGATTACCGATTATCAGATATCCTCCTTTCTGATGGCCGTGTATTTCAGGGGAATGGACGATGAGGAGACTCTTAATCTTACCGATCTGATGCTTCATAGCGGAGACATAATTGACCTCAAATCTATTATCGGCGTTAAAACTGATAAACATTCAACGGGCGGCGTCGGCGACAAGACTTCATTAATTCTTGCACCTCAGATTGCGTCGCTCGGAGTCTTTGTCCCTATGATATCGGGAAGGGGACTGGGGCATACAGGCGGTACGCTTGATAAACTCGAATCCATTCCCGGATTCAGGATTAATATGAACGAGGACGAGTACGTAAATACATTGAAGAAAGTGGGCTGCGTTATTATAGGTCAGACGGACAGGCTTGCGCCGGCTGATAAAAAATTTTATGCGCTCAGAGACGTTACTGCCACGGTTGACAGCATTCCATTAATCACATCAAGCATATTAAGCAAAAAACTCGCGGAGGGCGCGGAGGCTCTCGTCTTCGACGTGAAGATAGGCAGCGGCGCGAATCTTCAGGATGAGAACCAATCGGTTGAACTTGCCAAAAAACTTGTAACGGTTTCAAGAAAATTCGGAAAGAAAGCAATCGCCGTGCTTACTGATATGAAGGAACCGCTTGGGTGTAAAATCGGCAACTGGCTCGAGGTGGAAGAATGCATTGAATTGATGAAAGGAAAAAAAGTAAACGACCTTTTGAAAGTCAACAACGTGCTCGCGGGTGCGATGCTTTATCTTTCGGGCAAAGCGAAAAACATCGATGAGGGCGAAATTATTGCCCAACAGGCGATTGATGACGGTTCAGTGTATGAAAAATTTCTTGAAATGGTAAAGGCGCACGGCGGAGACACTGAGTACATTCAGGATTACAGCAATTTAAAGCGGGCGAAATTCAGCAAAAGCCTGATTTCAGAGAAAACAGGCTTCGTGAATGAAATGGATGCTTTCGGATTCGGCATGGCGTCGGTTGAACTCGGTGCCGGAAGGAAAAAAGCGGACGACGATGTTCTTCCTTTGCCTGGTATTATTTTAAATAAGAAATGCGGCGATGAAATAAAACAGGGCGAATCTGTTTGCGAACTTTTTTCCGAAGATGAAGAAAAACTAAAATATGCTCTTGGTTACTTGGGTAATGCTGTTAGGATTGATGATGAATTAAAGTTTTCAAAAAAACTGATAATTGATATTCTTGACTGATGTTCGGAATAAGCAGAAAAATAATATCGCTTTTTTTCTCCGTGGGATTCGTGGTTCTTGTGTTGGTTTATTTCGCGTATAACCGCCTGACCGATGAATCAAACGGAAAAAATTCTGGCGAATTTGTTCTCGTGAAACAGGTCATCGACGGGGATACGTTCATTCTTTCAACTGGTGAAAAAGTAAGACTGCTCGGAATAGACGCTCCTGAAAAATATGATTCGAAAAAACTCGACAGGAATGCCGAATCAAGCGGAATGGACAGGAACGTGATTAAAAAGTTAGGTCAGTTGTCGGGTGAGTACGTTAAAAAACTCGTTGAAGGAAAGAAGGTAAGGCTCGAGAAAGAACCCGATTATGAAAGCAAGGACGAGTACGGCAGACTCCTGCGCTACGTTTATCTTGAAAACGGAGAATGCGTGAACGCGAAGATAATTGAAGACGGATATGGGCAGGTTTTCGAAAGTTTCCCGGTATCGAAAACAATTGAATTAAAGAAACTCCAGAAGGAAGCAAGAGAAAAAAAACGGGGGCTCTGGGGTGAAATCGACGGATTAGAACAATTAAATTAATAATATGAATAAGAAAATTTTAGACACTGCAGTCACATTTGATGACGTACTGCTTGTTCCCGCTAAATCAAAGGTGCTTCCCAGAGAAGTTGACCTTAAAACTAAACTAACAAAGAAAATAACGCTTAATATACCCTTGCTTTCTGCCGCAATGGACACTGTGACGGAATCAGAACTCGCTATTGCAATCGCGAGGGAAGGCGGTATGGGGATTATCCATAAGAATATGACTCCCGAAAAACAAGCCGACCAGGTTGATAAGGTTAAAAGAAGTGAGAGCGGGATGATACTGAAACCTGTCACGCTTCACGCGGGACATACTATTGGTGACGCGAACAGGGTAATGGAAAAATACAGGATATCGGGAATACCGATTATCGACGGAAGCGGTAAACTTATCGGCATACTTACAAACCGTGATTTGAGATTTAATCCCGGAGAGCACGTCAGAATTGACAAGATTATGACAAAAGAAAACCTGATTACCGCGCCTATCGGAACGGACCTCGATAAGGCGGAGAAGATTCTCCAGAATCACAGGATAGAGAAACTTCCCGTCGTGGATAAATACGGATACCTTAAGGGTCTCATAACTTTCAAAGACATACAAAAGCGAAAAAGTTTTCCGAATGCCTGTAAAGACCAATTCGGCAGGCTGCGCACCGGCGCCGCTGTAAGCATAACGAAGGATACGCTTGAAAGGGTCGGTGAACTCGTCAGGGCAAGCGTTGATGTGGTTGTCGTCGATACCGCGCACGGCCACTCAAAAGGCGTGCTTGATACCGTTAGAAGAATTAAATCGAAATTCGGAATAGATGTTGTCGCAGGTAACGTCGCTACTGCGGAAGCGACCATCGACCTTATCAGGGCAGGCGCCGACTGCATAAAAGTCGGAATCGGCGCGGGCTCGATCTGCACTACAAGAGTTATCGCGGGAGTCGGCGTTCCGCAGTTGACAGCGATACTCGAATGCTCAAAGGCAGCTAAGAGATTCAACATTCCCGTCATCGCGGACGGCGGACTTAAACAAACCGGAGACGTCGCGAAAGCGATTGCTGCGGGAGGAGATTCGGTTATGATTGGCGGAATGTTCGCTGGCACGGACGAAACCCCTGGAGAAAAAGTTCTTTATGAAGGGAGAAGTTTCAAGGTCTACAGGGGTATGGGTTCTATCGAGGCGATGAAGGAAGGCTCAAAAGACAGGTATTTCCAGGATATGGAAGACGATATAAGAAAACTCGTTCCCGAAGGTATTGAAGGAATAGTTCCTTATAAAGGTCCTCTTAAAGATACAATCTATCAGATTGTCGGTGGACTGAGAGCGGCAATGGGCTATTGCGGCGCTAAAGATATTAAAGCGATGAAGTCGATTACAAAATTCACTAAGATTACCAATTCGGGCCTTAGGGAATCGCATCCGCATGATGTCAAGGTCACTAAAGAAGCACCGAATTATGGTGTGAAAGGATAAACCCGTTTCAATATATTTTTGTTCTATAAAATTGATTAAAAAAATTTATTATGGGTAATTACAATCAATATTCAATGCCTCAGTCGGTCGGCGGAGTAAAAGCCGCAACGGACGTGAAAAAATTTATGCTCAGCGTTTACAATTGGATGACATTCGGCCTCGGAATAACGGCGCTTGTGTCCTTTGGTGTCTATAGAATTGAGCCGTTAATGAATATAATCTATTCAAATCCGGGAATTGTCTGGGGAATTTTCATAGTTCAGATTATTACCGTTCTAATCATATCGGCGGGTATAAATAAAATACCTTCGATCGTCGCGATGGGGCTGTTTCTTTTTTATTCTTTTTTGACAGGTGTCACGTTCTCAATATTGTTTCTTGTCTATACGGCGAGTTCGATATCTTTTACTTTCTTCATCTGCGCCGCTATGTTTGCGTCTGTTAGCGTTTTCGGGTATATCACCCGTATCGATATGACAAGGTGGGGCGGATTTCTTTTGATGGCGTTGTTCGGACTTATTATCGCGTCCGTAGTCAACATTTTTCTCGAAAGCAGTTTCATTTACTGGCTTACATCCTACGCGGGTGTGATTATATTCGTCGGCCTGACGGCGTACGATACGCAAAGAATTAAAAATACGGGAATGTTTGTGGACGCTGAAAGCGAATCAGGCAAGAAAGCGGCCGTGATGGGAGCTCTTCAACTGTATCTCGATTTCATTAACCTTTTCCTGTATCTGCTGAGATTTCTTGGAAACAGGAAATGATTTTTTGGGTATCCTCTGTACAATGAATTAAAACCGGCTATTACGGAAAATACCTCAAATGGAGGATATTGTTTGTAATAAAAAATGATTGCGGCGATTATTTACGCGTTTCAATCCTTATGCTCAGTCCCATCGTCTGACAACAAACACTTTCCCGGTCTTTGAGAATTCGTTCGCGGGGGAAAGAGTCTCAAGCAGTTTCTCAAGCCGTACCCGTGTTTCCGTCCTGTGCACTCCCGTCACGGGCGAACTTTCAATTACATTATTCCCGTCAAGAACTATTATAACGTGCCCCTTCAACACTATCAAATCTAACGGTCTCAATGCGGCGATTATTTCTTCTGTTGTTTTTCCATCTATGTCAACCATCTTGCCGAATGTCGCGAGTGATGAAGTGTTTCTCGGAGTGCAGCCGTTTGATACTTGATAAAGAAGACCGGAACAGTCAACTCCTTTCAATGTCCAGAGTTGTTTTGTCGCTGCTGATATATCTCCCTTCGGCTTATAATATTTGAGCATATCTTCGATTCCGTCTGCGCAATTTCCTCCCCACATGTAAGGATACCCTTCAAGCCTTTTCAGTTCTGCAATCATGTCTTCTTTCTTAGGAACAAATTTCCTTCGCTTTGCCGGCGGCTCGAAAAGAGGTTTGACCATTCTGCTGTCAACATAAAAATTCCCTTCGTAATCGTAATCTTCGGTCGTGACTCTGTAATATTTCAGATTCCTGTCTTCAAATTCAATTACCTCGTGAACTTTGAACGACGTTCCGGGCAGCGCAATGAATTCCATTTCGGCAATTAGACCGTCCTTTAGTTTTACCGTGTTGCCGTCGCTGCCTCCGAAAACAAGGAAGAAGTCATAAGTGTTCAGCACGGGTACGTAGTCTTCGGCAAGAGCGTATGGCTGGGCGTTGACCCTCAGGAATCCTGCAATAATTATCAGCGCTGCCAGTCTTAGTATCATCGAAATTTATTTAAATTGTTAAAAAAATATAATATGGTTAAATTTACTTTTATTATAAAAATACGGCTTAATACTTTCAAGATGAAAAGAATCTTTCTACTCTTATTTCTTGTGGCAGCCCTGACGGCGAACTCTCAGGTGATTATTAATGAAGTGATGTACGCGCCTGTTTCTCCGATGAAAGAATGGTTCGAAATCTATAATAACTCGTCTTCACCGGTGAATATTCAGAACTGGAAATGGAGGGACGCCGCGCAGTCAAATCCGATTCGAACGATAACAACTCAGAATATTCAGATACCCGGGTATTCATTCGCAGTTGTGTGCGAAGATTCCGCCAATCTTAAAACATATTTCCCTTCGTTCACGGGATTGGTGCTTCAGTCATCGGGCTGGAACGCGCTTAATAATTCGGGCGACGAGAATGTCGTCGTGTATAACTCTTCAACCGTAATTATCGATTCACTGACGTATAATAACTCTTGGGGCGGTACGGGAGGGTTTTCTCTTGAAAGAAAAAATCCTTCGGGACCTACGAACTCTTCATCGAACTGGGGGACCAGTATCGATCCCTCAAAAGGAACTCCCGGCAGGGTTAACTCCCTTACTCCGAAACAATTCGACCTGTACCTCAAATCATTTGACGTGACCCCTTCTAATCCCGTTGTCGGCGATACTTTGAAATTGTACTTCTGGATTAAAAATATCGGAATGGATCCCGCGTCAAATTATACTCTGAATATATATAAAGACGTGAATTTCGACAGTGTCCCTCAGCCGTCCGAAATGCTTAACTCGCAACTCTTCGCTGGACCGCTCAATTCTAACGATTCGGTTGATTACCGCTTCAGTATTCCCGGCGCGGACAGCGGTCTTAAACAGTATATCGGTAAAATCGTGTTTGCGTCCGATCAGGATACCGCAAATAACGTGCTTATCAGAAGCGTCAACGTCGGCGGACACGTCGTCTCGACCGGTATCCTTATTAATGAGATTATGTACGCTCCGCAAAGCCCAGAACCCGAGTGGGTGGAACTGTATAATAATTCAAATAACCCGATTAACCTCAAGAACTGGAAAATTTCGGACAGTACGTCCGAAAACAGTCCTGTTTTAATTACTGCTTCGGACAAATATATTAATGCGAATGATTATATCGTAATCGCTAAAAACAGTTCTATAGTTCCTTTGCATCTTTTAATTGACACTAATAAAATAATTTACGTCTCGTCTCTTCCCACGCTTAATAACGATAGGGACAAAGTCATAATCTTTAACAACGCATCCGCGAAGGTGGACGAAGTTTCCTATAAATCCTCCTGGGGGGGAAGCAGCAGGAATTCTCTCGAAAGAATATCGGCTTTGAAACCGTCAAACGATTCGACGAACTGGATTAACTCTCTTGACTGCGAATTTTCTTCGCCTACAAGGCAGAACTCATTCTCCAACGTGATACCCTCGGTGAAAAACGACCTTGTCGTTAATGAAATAATGTTCGATCCGCTTACTTCGAGTTGCGAGTGGATTGAACTCTACAATAGGTCAGGAAAGTATCTTAATCTCAACGGCTGGAAAGCCGCGATAGGTTCGTCAAGCGTTAACATTTTCGATAATTGCAGTTTCACACTGAAGCCGGGCGCTTATCTCGTCGTCGCGGCGGATACTACTTTATACAACAGGTTCGGATACCTGAAATTCGCGGACAGTACTTACCGAGTTGTTATCAATAGCGGAGTTTCGCTTAGCAATTCAGGATCACTGGTGAAAATCCACGATGTGCTGAACACGACCGTCGATTCGGTTTATTATTCGCCGAAATGGCACAATTCCAACATTAGCGATACGAAAGGGTACTCGCTTGAGAGAATTTCTTCGGAACTTGCTGGGAACCTCCCTTCCAACTGGAGTTCGTCGGCGGATATGCTCGGAGGCACACCGGGTAAGCGTAACAGCATATATACACGCAACAATACCGAATCCTCGCTGAGCGTTTCGCCGAATCCATTCTCGCCGGACGGCGACGGAGTTGATGATTTCACGATTATTAAATATAAACTGAAAGCGAACACCTCTCAGGTCAGAGTGAAAATATTCGACGTTAAAGGACGCGTCGTGCGCACGCTCCTGAATAACCAGTTCAGCGCGGGCGAATCTCAGATTATATTCGACGGAAAAGATGACGGCGGAAATAAACTCCGCATAGGAATTTATGTCGTGTTCGTCGAAGCCGTGGACGACAGGGGAGGTACTTTTGAACAAACTAAAACTACGCTTGTAATAGCAGCGAAACTCTAACAAAAATGAATAAAGAATATATCTTGTACCTTGTAACGGGCATTGTCTCGTTTGCCCTGTTCTATAATTCTCTCGGAAATGATTTTGTGTTCGACGACGAAAGTGTCGTCCAGAATAATCTTTCAATACAGTCTCTTTCGAATATACCAAAGTTTTTTACGGCCGATGAAGGCTTCCACAAGGTAATCGGAAGATATTACAGGCCCCTTGTTTCATCCACGTACGCGATTGATTACGCTGTATGGGGTTTGAATCCGTACGGCTTTCATCTGACAAACATCTTGATACACGTAATATCCTGTCTCCTCCTTCTGTCGATACTTATAAGGCTCTTCGTGAAATACGAACACGGTCTGCTCGCGGCGTTGATTGGCGCTTTGGTATTTGCCGCGCATCCAATTCATACAGAAGCGGTCAGTTGGATTAGCGGAAGAACGGACTCTCTCGTTACTCTTTTCTTCTTCGCTTCGTTCCTGATGTATATGAGATTTACGGATGATGAAAACGGAAAACTGCCGTTGTATCTTTCGCTTCTGTTTTTTATTCTCGGGCTTCTTTCAAAAGAAATGATCGTGACAATGCCCGTCTTTATTCTCCTCTACGATTTTGTTCTCAGGAAAAAGGACATTGAGTATTTCAAAAAAAATCTGTTCGCGTATATCGCCTTTGCAGCCGTAACACTGATTTTTTTGTTCGTAAGATACCTGCTGCTTAAAGACATTCCCGACAGGGAAGCATACTTGTATTTTTACGGAAAGGATTCCGCGACCGCTTTCTTTACAATGATGAAAACGATACCGGTTTACTTTAAACTCCTTCTGTATCCCGTTAATCTTCTTTATCATTACAACGGTACAATTCCCGACGCTTCGTCGCTCGGTGACGTCAAAGTTATTTTCTCGTTGCTGTTTGTCCTTGCCTTGCTTGTATTCGCGTTCTATCTCTTTAAAAAGCACAGTGTGTACAGTTTCGCGATTTTGTTTTTTCTCGTTTCGCTTCTGCCCGTATTGAACATTGTCCCGACAATGAATCTTATGGCGGAAAGGTTCCTTTACATCTCGTCCTTCGCGCTGACGCTTGCCGTATCTTATGCCGCTGCGTGTTACATCAACGATAAGAACAGGATATCTCTCGCAATCATCGCGCTGATTATCGTATCTGCCTTTGTTTTTCTGACGTTCAACAGGAATGAGGACTGGAAGAATAATGATACACTTTATTCAACAGCCGACGGAATAGACGGCAACGTTCTGCTCGTGAATGCGGGCAATATTTACGCGAACAAAAAGAACTACCCCGAAGCGGAGAAAAGATACAGACGCGCGATTGAAATCAGAGACAATTCAATTCTCGCGCATCATAACCTTGGGTTGATTTTTCTGCTGTCAGGGAAAATTGATTCCGCCGAAATAAAATTTAAAAAAGGATTGGAAATTGATTCCCTTGCTCCCGACGGTTATCTTCAGTTAAGTAATGTTTATCAGCAGAGGGGTGAAGACGATAAAGCGATAAATATGCTTGAAAAACTTCAAACAATCGTTCCGAATTACAGGAATTCCGCGGAATTGCTCGCGATGCTTAAACAGGGCGGCATTCAGGGAACACTCGAGGGAAGTAATATGCCTGAAGAACTTGCTGCGAACCAAATAAACATTTTGGAAAAACGCTCCTTTAATTATTACAGACGGAGCAAATTTGAAGAGGCTCTGAGGGACCTTAATAAACTCGTCGAACTGAATCCGGGCGGCAGGTCGGGTTATTATAATAACATCGCGCTGTGTTATACGGAATTAAAAAACCAGACTATGGCGAAGGAATTTTTCCTTAAGGCGCTCGATGCTGACGGAAAAAACATTAACGCTCTGAACGGAATGGCTGACATTTACGAAAAAGAGAAAAATATTGACAAAACCGTAGAAATGTATAATAAGATACTCGAAATCAGTCCGGATGACGGGAATGCGAAATCAAAACTGGAATCTTTAAGAAAAAAATAATTCTTGGAGCAGGAATCTGAAAATAAAAAATACCGGCTTTCCGCTGCCATCTGGGTCGCCATTCTTACGGGTCTGCTTTCTCAGTTCCTTTCGTACGCATTCAATTACAATTATGCCTACCGTGATTCGATTTATCGTATGGAAGCCGCGAGACGATTCTTCGACGCGCTCGAACCCGGCATTATCTCGCAAATCGGCACCGTCTGGCTGCCCGTCCCTAACCTTCTTCTCATGCCGTTTGCCTGCGTGGATTATCTGTGGGAAACAGGACTGGCGGCGAGCATCGTGAACCTGCCGGCTTTTATCGCTGCCGCGGTTTTTATTTTTTTGTCGCTTAAAAAAATTACGGGAAGTCCGGCGGCTACCTGGTTCGGATTCGTTGTGTTTGCCTTTAATTACAATATTCTGTACTACCAGACGACTGCGATGACTGAGCAGTTGTATATAACGTTTCTTACAGGTGCATTTTATTTTTTGATGCTATGGTCAGGAACAAATAAGAATTCTCATTTGATTCTCGCGTCATTCTTTATGATGCTCGGAACAGGCACCAGATATGACGCCTGGCCGGTTTTATTGGCATCAGCGGCTATAGTATTTATAATAGGCATCCCGCGAAAAAAGCATTTCAGTAGCGCGCTTATATTCTCTTCTCTTCCCGTACTCCTGATTGTCTGGTGGTTCGCGCACAACTGGTACTATTATGGCGACGTCCTTGAATTTTCGAGAGGGAAGTTCTCGACCTTGCATCAGTTGAAATATTACGAGGACGCTGGAAGACTTCTTACAAAAAATGATTTTTTCCTCTCGGCGAAAGTTTATGCGTTTTCCGTCCTTCTGTATTCGGGTAATTTTTATGTGATACTTTCGGTTATCGGCCTTATATCCTACGCTTTTAAAAATAAGTTCGATTTGAAATCTCTCGTTCCTTATCTCTTGTGGGTTGCGCTACCGACCACACTGATACTTTTATACAAGGGCCAGTTGATTATTGAACATCCTTTCTCGGTGCCTGAAGGTTATTTCAACAGCAGGTACGGGCTTTACCTGTTTCCCGCAGTAGCAGTATTCGCGGGCTATTCGGTGCTTCTGCTCGAAAAATTCAAAGCGAAAAAAGTCCTATTGTATCTGCTTTGGGCGGGTTTTCTTATACAGCAGGTTGTCTTCCTTTATAATTTCCCTTACAGCATTCCGTCTCTTGCGGAAGCGAAATATTCTTACAGCAAGCCCAGCGAAGACCTTTCGGCATTTCTTAAGGAGAATTATAAAGGCGGAAGGATATTGTACGATAACCTTATTTTCGCGCTCGACCCGCGCACCAAAATCAATCTGAAAGACAGGGTCACGTTCCATACTCACGACCTGGGCGTAAAAGCGATGAAGAATCCCTCGCAATTCGTTGAATGGGTTATTATTTATACCGATGCTCCAAATGACAAAATATACGACGCCGTGAAAAATAATGATGACTTCAAAATCAACTTCGAAAAGAAGTTTTCCGAAATGGGCGTCGAGGTTTATCGGAAGAAGAACTGAAATGTGCTCGCCCTTGACCTTTATGGTTTGTAATTGGGCAAGACTTTAATTATTTTTGCCCTATAAGATTCGGGGTGTAGATCAGTTGGCTAGATCGCTTGAATGGGGTTCAAGAGGCCGGCAGTTCGAGTCTGCCCATCCCGACAATCAATCTCCAATTATCAATCTCCAATGTCCAATTCCTTTTACAATTTTCCTATTTTCCATTTTCTATTTTCCCAATCCCGAAATTCAGTTTTCCCTTATCTATCTTCGTATATGGTATATTTGAGGCCCCGTGAATCTCTGCATCAAACTTTATAGTTCGCAACATTGTTTTAATTAAGTACGTAAAAT
>DATMXZ010000157.1:0-3613 GCA_035561235.1 Ignavibacteria bacterium | reverse complement strand
GCTATGTATAAAAAAACCATTACTATATTTTTAATATTTCTTATTGCCGGTGTCGCTTTTGGAAGTCTGACTTTCGAGTATTTCACGGGTAAAACGAATGCAGAGGGAATACTTCTGGAATGGAAGACTGGTGACGAGGGTGGTATCGCTAAATATGAGGTTGAAAGAAGCGCGTTGGTGCCTAACAATTTCGTTTTTATTAAAACGATAAACGCGAGCGGCAATAACTCGTATTATTCTTATCAGGATAACGGTGTTGATTTTAAAGGCAAGTCAAGCTCTTCGGTTTATTACTACAGACTTAAATGCATGAACTCTAACGGATCTTATTCCTATACAAATACTATTACTGTTGTTCATACTGTTTCGGGGATAAAAAATACCTGGGGTAGCATTAAAGCGATTTTCAGGTAAAAGAGTTTTAAAATATTTAAATAATCGAAAGGAGCAAGAATGGCCGAATCTACAAGGAATCTTAATATCACTCCTGAGGAAATCGAATCAGGAAAAACGATGGCGTTTGTAGCCTATCTGATTTTCTTCATTCCACTACTAATGGATGAATACAAGAAGAATAAATTCGTTATGTTCCATACCGAACAGTCAATCGTACTTCTCATCGTAAATATTCTCGTAAACATTCTCGGAATAGTTACGTGCGGTTTTGGATACATTCTTTATATTGCGGTAATTGTATATTACATTATCGGCATCATAAACGCTTTCGGCGGCAAAGTATCACCTCTTCCGCTTATAGGCCAATTCGGGGAAAAGTTCAATTTGGTAAAATAATTGGACGCTGGCAAATTTTTAGAGAACAAAAGAGTTCGTGCAACTGCGGTTATATCAGCCGCAGTTTTTTTTATAGCCGTACTGTACTTCTGGAACCCATCCGCCGACAGATATTATCCCCAGTGCCTGTTTTATACGGTTACGGGTTATTACTGTCCGGGATGCGGAGGGCTTCGCGGCACGCACGAGTTGCTGCATCTCGAATTCTTTCAGGCGTTTCACTTCAATCCTTTCGTGTTCGTTACGACACCGCTGATAATTTATTCGGCGCTTTATTACGCTTACTTTCTGCTCACCGGCAGGGACCTGCCCGCCGTACCGTACAACAAATACGTAATAACTACAGCAGCGATTTTAACTCTCGCGTTCTGGGTCGCAAGAAATGTATTCGTTTATTTCGCGCTCTGATTTGAATTCATTCATTCGCGTTTTTTTAGTATTTTAATATAATTCGCTTAGCCTCTGTTTTCCGGTCGCTAAGTTTTTTATTTCAATAGAAAATGTTTGAAAAATTAAATAGAGTTAAAGAACGCTATCAGGAAATTTCCGACCTGCTGAACCTTCCCGAAACGGTGAACGACCAGAAGGAATACAGAAAACTTTCAAAGGAATATTCCGACCTTACGGAAGTTGTCAACGCCTTTGACAAATATCTCGCCCTCAAGAAGGAATATGAAGATAACAAGGATTTAATGTACAATTCGGGTGAGGCAGAAATGAAGGAACTCGCGAAGGAAGAACTCGAACGGCTCGAGCCTGAAATCGCCAATCAGGAGGAAATAATAAAAGAACTCCTCATACCTAAAGACCCGAACGATGACAAGAACGCGATTCTCGAAATACGCGCGGGGACGGGCGGAGACGAGGCGTCGCTATTCGCGGCGGAACTATACAGGATGTACAACCGCTTCTTCGAAAAACATAACTGGAAAACCGAACTAATTGATTACAGTGAATCATCTATTCCCGGAGGGCTTAAGGAAGCAGTTCTGAACATAATCACGAAAGGCGCGTACGGAGAACTCAAGTACGAAAGCGGAGTTCACCGCGTTCAGCGTGTCCCGAAGACAGAAGCAAACGGCAGAGTGCACACTTCAGCCGCATCGGTCGCCGTGCTTCCCGAAGCAGAAGACTTTGACGTTGAAATAAACGAGAACGATTTGAAAATCGACGTGTTCCGTTCAGGCGGCGCGGGCGGACAGAACGTGAACAAGGTCGAAACTGCAATACGTATAACCCACATTCCTACAGGAATAGTCGTACAATGCCAGGACGAAAGATCGCAATTGAAGAATAAACAGAAAGCGATGAAGGTGCTGAGGTCGCGGCTGTACGAACTTGAACTCGAAATACGCGAGAAGGAAACAAGTTCGCAGCGCAAGGAAATGGTAAGAACGGGTGACAGAAGCGAAAAAATCAGAACGTATAATTTCCCGCAGAACAGGCTTACAGACCATAGAATCGGACTCACGCTTTATAATCTGACGGAAGTTATGGAAGGCGAACTCGAAGAAATTATTGATAAACTGAAAACCGCCGACAGGGCAGAAAAACTCGCGGGGAACAATTAATTCTCCTCTTTAAGCCGACGCGAAATATCTTTCATCGAAGTCCAGTTCTCGAGTAGTTCAGGCAGATACTCGGTCGCCGTCACGAATGTCCACAAATAAGCCACTATCGAATACAACTCTCCCGCAGTGAATTCGTCGAGTCCTATTGCTACGTAAAGAACCACGAGAAAAATCAGCAGAAGCGCGATTCTCATCATAGCGAAATTGAACGCGCCCCAGTTCGCTATCTTCTTCTGAGGTTTCGCGAGGTTCGTGTAATAATTCCTTACGTGCACGGGGTCTCTCTTCGAAAACACATCATAGACATCCTCGTAACTGTCGTGATACTCTTTCTGAAGCACAAGTACTTTCTTCATGTATATCCTGTTCAGTATGTACATCGGAACAACAATGCACAGACAGGTCAGGGAAATAATCCAATCGAAAAAATAAAGCGCAACCACCGCGCCCGTAATCGATATTATGTTTTCAATCAGTTCGGGTACCCGGAACTCAAGGAAATTTATGAACTCGTGAGATAACTGAACGCGGGCAGTCGTTTTCGAAACTGAAAGTTTCCTCTGAACGGCCATCCTGCTTATGCCCGTGGCAATTTTTGTGTATATCTTCAGGAATATTTTCGGGTCAACGGAACGCCTTAACGCTCCCACTCCCGAATTAACAGCGAAGGCAAGAATCCAAATCGACAGAGGCAGTAGTATGTCTATGTCGCTTTCCTTTTTTATCTCAATTTTTAACGAATCAAAAAAACTCTTAGGGTCGTCAACCTCTGTCTCGTTGTATATGTATTCCTGCTCCTTTAATGTATTAATCTTTTCCTCGTCTGTTTTTGTGCTGTCGTCGATTATTTTCGTTTCTTTCGAAAGCACCTGAATGTCGATAACCGCGTCAATTACCTTGCCGAAAATATACGGCTCGACTATCCAGGCGACGTCTTCAATAACTACCAGCGACAGAGCCAGCAATATCAGTCTCTTATATTTTAACAATAATTCCCTGAGGTGCATGAGAATGAAAATTATGTTAATCGCATAAAAAAAGCCATTCAAATAATAATTAGACTTCCGAAAAACGATGTCCATCTTTAAGTTTCAGAGAGTCTCCCCGCTCTTTGGGGACTCTCTGTGCGGCTTCTATGTTAAAATCCGAGAGTCCCCCTTTTATAACGGGGAGACTCTGGGGTACGAATTATATATCACAGTAGTTTAATTTTAACGGAAAGAATATTAATTTCTTCATTTGATTGAATT
>DATMXZ010000156.1:0-4941 GCA_035561235.1 Ignavibacteria bacterium | reverse complement strand
GTAAAATAAAACGTGCAATTTATTGGAAAACGGTCAACCTTGTAAGTTTTTATGTGACCGTCTTTTAAAATACTTTCGCAAAAAACGGAGGGTAGAATGAGAAAAGTATTATCTCTGTTGGCAATTGTAGTTGTTTTGTTTGCAGCCACTTATTATTCTATTACAACTAACAACGTACTCGGTATCAGTAAGACTTTAGTGGCATTTAAAGCCGATGATATATTTGTTTTGTATGTTGAGTATGTACGTATTAGTGAAAACTGGTTCAAATACACTTATTATAGCGATGGCAGCATTGGAATTGAGCCAATTGCTCATCCGCCGCTAGATTAAGAATTTATTATAACCAGCAGAAACAATATAAGATTGATTGCGCGTTATTCCGCGGTCTAGGCGTTTTACCAATAAAGGTTTGCACTTTTATGGAAGTTTTAATTCATGTTTTGTGGTACTAAAGTCTAATACCGAGTAAGGATCTTTTAAGGTTCCCGCGGGATTGGACTGAAAGAGCGGATTGCGAGGGTTTAATCTTTCCGTTATATTTTTCGGTTCTATTTTTCGGTTCTATTTTTCCGTTCCATTATTCCGGTTTATTCATTCACGTCGGCGATGCTTTCGCTTCCGTGGAGGAGGTTTTGAATGTTAACTGCAGACGCTTTTGTTTTTGAGGCGAGGGACACGTATGTTCTTGCGAGGTTGTCCTTTCCCGCGCCGAGTATGGAACTGACGAGGCTGAGGGATTCCGCGAGTTTTTCGGGTTTGGTATGCTTGAAAATTTTCTGCCAGACTAATTCTTCGAGAGAGTTGATGGCAGTCTGCACTTCGTACAAATCATAACCGCTGTTGAACCTGTCCCGCGCGATTTTTTCCGTGTAAGCAAGCATTGGAATCAACTCTTTGTTCTTCACGCATTCGATGAGTTTCTTGTAGAGATTGGCGAGTTTTTGCTTCGTGATTGTGCTTCCGGCTTTGGTGTAACCTTTAAGTTTCACTTCGCAAATCTGCCTGCAGGATTTCTCAACGATTTCCTCAAGATTTTTTTCGAGCAATGCTGTCAATTCCATAACTTTTTGTCTGATTTTACGTTAATTTATATAAGCCCAGCAGGGCTTTCAAGGATAATTTAATTGCACAATATATGGATACAATATTTCTCGTACTGAGTTTGTTTCTTCCGAGAATAACGCTTTTGATTTTTTACTTCTCGCACGGAATTCCCGCGAACAACGTGCCGCTGATAGGCGATTTTCTGCTGACGGTGTTTCTGCCCAGAGTTTTGATACTAATTTACGTCGTTGACAATCTCGGGACTTCGAGTCCGTGGTTCTGGATACATTTAATCGCGGCGATACTCGTGTATTCGGGTTTCGGAAAGTATTCGCACAAGAGGTACAAAAAGAAAGATTAAAAATTATCGAAATCGAGCCTTGGTCTCGCGTGCACTGCAAGCGAATCGCGTTTGAAAACGTTTATGTCCGCGCTCTTGAGGTACTTGTAATACGCGGTTATGCCTATCATTCCCGCGTTGTCAGTCGAATAAAGCAGTTCGGGAATAAATACCCTGTATCCCTTTTCCTGCAGGGCAAGGAAAGTTTTCTTAAGCGAACTGTTCGCCGATACTCCTCCCGACACAGTGATGTCTTTCACTCCGAACTCACGCGCTGCGAGGACTGTCTTGTCGAAGAGAGTTTTAATCACGGCGTGCTGAAAAGAAGCGCATATGTCGTCAATTAATTTTTCATTTTTTATCGATTCGAAATTATTTTTTCTGAGGTAATAAAGGACGGATGTCTTGATTCCGGAGAACGAAAAATTATATTTCGAGTCTTTCAGTCTTGAAACGGGGAACTTATGAAAATTCCAGTCGCCGTGTTTCGCTCTTTTGTCGATTTCGGGACCACCCGGATAGCCGAGTCCGAGCATTTTAGCGACCTTATCGAATGCCTCGCCAGCAGCGTCATCCACTGTAGTGCCGAGAATCCTGTGCCTGAAAAAATCCTCGACGAGAATCAGTAATGTATGTCCGCCCGAAACAATAAGCCCTACGAAAGGGAATTCGGGTTTTGATTCATTCAGGAAAGGTGAATACAGATGCGCCTGAATATGGTTCACGTTAACGAAAGGAACGTTCAAAGAAGCGGCGAGCGATTTGGCGAAGTTAAGACCGATAAGTATGGCTCCGATTAAACCCGGTTCCGACGCCGCGGCTACGATGTTCACATCTTCGATTTTCTTACCCGCTTTTTCAAGCGCTTCGCCGGTTAGATGCGCAATCTTTTTAAGGTGCTCGCGCGACGCCGCTTCCGGAACGACTCCTCCGAAGTTTATGTGGTATTCCTGAGAGAGAATTATGTTTGAGAGGACGCGGTCGTTTTCGAGCACCGCGACAGATGTTTCGTCGCAGGAAGTTTCAAACGCGAGTATGTTTAAAGTTTCCAAGGACAATTTATTTCATTATAACATTGAACATTTGTAAGGAGTAAATTAATTTGATATTATGATTAAAAATAGTTTAAAATTTTTACTGTTCCTGTTTTTAATCTTTCAGACGGGAATTTCGCAAACGAAAATTCTGATTCCGATGGACAACGGATACCAGACGAACCACCTAAAGGCATACGGCATAGCCTACAGGCATTTGCTCGGAGGCGGGGAACTCGACTGGCTTTTGAATTACAGGAGCGGTTCTTTCCTGTTCACGTACAATTCGAAGATTGAGAGCGAATGCAAGGCGAAAGATGTGAGTTATGAACTGCTTGACGGGACGCAGACGGCGCAGTTATACGCGGAGGTAAAGGACGAAACCAAGAACATGGAACTCATACATCTCGAGAAAGCGGCAAAGATAGCGGTGTACGTGCCGCCGAACGCTCTGCCGTGGGACGACGCGGTGCAACTCGTACTTGATTACGCCGAAATACCATATACGAAGTTGTGGGATGAAGAGGTTCTGACGGGGAAACTCGTAGGAGTCGATTGGATACATCTTCATCACGAGGATTTCACGGGTCAGTACGGAAAATTTTTCGCGACGTACGGCGCTTCTCCGTGGTATCTCACGCAGAAAGCCACGAATGAGGAGACGGCAAGAAAACTCGGATATTCAAAAGTATCGAAATTAAAACTCGCGGTAGTTAAAACGCTGAAGGAATACATCGCGAACGGCGGGTTCCTGTTCACGATGTGCAGCGCGACGGACACGTACGACATAGCGTTGGCGTCGCAGTACACGGACATTTGCGACGTTATGTACGACGGCGACCCTTTCGACCCTGACGCTAACAGCAAACTTGATTTCACTGAAACAATCGCGCTGCAGAATTTTTCAGTCGAGTTGAATCCTCTGGTGTACAAGTATTCGAACATAGACATCACTCAGGACCTGCTCACGGTAGGGCAGTACGGTGATTATTTCAAGATAGTTGATTTCTCCGCGAAGTATGACCCTGTACCGAGCATGCTGACGCAATGCCACACGGCGCTTGTCGCGGGATTTCTCGGTCAGACGAGCGGTTTCAGAAAGGAATTTCTCAAGAGCAACGTGGTAATACTCGGAATGAACGAGGGAACGAATCTCGTGAAGTACATACACGGAAATTACGGAAAGGGGACGTTCACGTTTCTCGGCGGACACGACCCGGAGGATTACGCTCATCTTGTAGGCGCGCCAGCGACTGAACTTGACAAATATCCGAACTCGCCAGGGTACAGGCTGATACTGAACAATGTTCTCTTCCCGGCGGCAAAAAAGAAAAAATTAAAGACGTGATGAAGAGAGCACTTCTATTAATTCTAATTTTAGCGGCTGTTTTTTCTTCCTGCAAAACAAAGAAGGAAGAAAACAGCGGGAACGCGGTAAAAGATGATTTAGGAAATTTGTTCGAGTTTCCGAATCCGCCTGAAAGGGTAATATCGCTTGCGCCGAGCATAACGGAAATGATTTATTACATCGGCGCGGAAAGCAAACTCATAGGCGTGACGAAGTACTGCGATTACCCGCCCGAAGCGAAGGGAAAGCAGTCTGTCGGCGGGCTTCTTGACCCCAATCTTGAATTGATAGCGCAGATGAAGCCTGATTTGATATTGCTGACAATCGAGGGCAATTCGCAGATAACTTACAAATCATTAACCGACCTTGGTTACAGGGTATTCGTTTTGAATCCGCGGAAAGTCGATGATATTATTTCATCGATGGAAAAATTGAACGAGATATTGAAGCCTAAGACGGGAAGAACCGGCATAGATAATTTCAGAAAAGAGGTTGAAAGCATTAAGCCGAAAGACACGAACCGCAGTACTTACGCGGCGTTTTTATCTTCAAAACCTTTAATTTCATTCAGCGACAATACTTTTATCGGCGACATATTCAGGACTGAAGGGTTCGCGAACGTATTCGGAAGCGAAAAACTCGATTACCCGGGAATTTACGATGAGGATTTGCTTTTAAAGAATCCCGATTATATTTTCTTTCTTGCAGACACTTCGGGGGCAACGAAAAAAATTATAGAAACGGAGACAGCGGTAAGGTTTTACAGATTAAAGGCTTACAAGGATAAGAGGGTAATTATTCTTGACGAAAATATTTTTTCAAGACCGGGACCGAGAGTCGCGGATGCATTGAAAAAACTCGTTGAAATAAGGAGTCAGTAATTCTTTAAACGCGGTATATTACGATTAATCAATAAGTCCGGTTTGATTCGATTTATAGGACGCGAAATTAATCCCGTTCTCGGTATTGACAAAGTTCACGCTTTTCTGGAGAGAACTCATCTTCGTGAATGACAAATAAAATTTATACAGGAGATTATCTGTTTGTGATTTTTGCGGTTCGACTTCGTTGTTAATGCTTTCCATATCAATATTCTCAAGCGCGTCATTATTTTTACGGATTTGGTTTTCTATATCGGAATTAAGCAAGCAGGAAAATTCCCGGAATAATGT
>DATMXZ010000155.1:0-4675 GCA_035561235.1 Ignavibacteria bacterium | reverse complement strand
ATTATACGGTATCGTATGGAAAATAAAACAAAATTTATATAATATCGAGTACTAAAATTATATTCCTTTTTTTCCGCTGCCAACCCATTTTACCACTTAACTTTAATACAACTTTAAATTTTACACTGTAATTTTGCATTTTACACTTTCAATTTGAATTGTCCCCCGCTGGCGGGGGTGCCCCGATGAATATCGGGGCGGGGGTGGGTGCGTCCTTAAAACAACTTTAAATTTTACAATGCAATTTTACATTTTCCTTTTATCTCTCTCCTATTCCCCTTATTTTGTGTATAACAATTGCTCTGAAATTTCCCTATGCAAAAATCGGATAAAGGTCTTTCGGCGAATTTCATTATTGTCTGGGTCGGGCAGTTAATTTCTTCTATTGGAAACGGCCTCACAGCTTTCGCTCTCGGCATCTACGTGTTTCAACTCACGAATTCTGCCGCGAGTTATTCAATGATAATTCTGTTCGCGTTTCTCCCTACTTTCATTCTTCAGCCTTTCGGCGGCACTCTTTCCGACCGCTTCGACAGAAGATTGATGATGATTATCGGCGATTTCGGCTCCGCCCTCGGTCTCGCATTCATACTCCTGATGATGTATTCCGGTTTTAATGACCTGTGGATAATATACGCCGGCGTATCTTTCAGCGCCGTCTTCGCTGCCGTGCAGATTCCCGCCTACAAATCATCCGTCACCGACCTGCTCGATGCCGACGCTTACTCGAAAGCAAGCGGACTAATGCAGTTATCCGAATCGTCCAAGTACATAATCTCACCCATAGTCGCGGGCGTTCTTCTCACGTTCTGGGATATAAAAAACCTTCTCATTATAGACATTCTCTCATTCTTACTTGCAATCTCCGCCGTGTTCGTCATTAAAAAGAATGCCGCCGCGGACAAACCCGAAACCGCGACGCAAAATTTCTTAGACGATTTCATCAGCGGATTCAGGTACACTTTCACTCACAAGGGTTTGATATGGCTTCTTTTCATAATATCTCTCATAAAATTCTTCGTGGGTTTCCTTCAGACGCTTCTCGGACCGATGATGCTCGTCATAACAGATTCCGAAACCTACGGAACGTCGCTCACACTTATGGCGAGCGGTATGCTCGTGAGCAGCCTGTTCATAGGCGTGTTCAGCAAATCGAGAAAACATCTTCTGATATTGTCTGTCGCGATGGGATTTTGCGGGCTGTTCTTCGCTTCCCTCGGATTATCAAAAAACATAATCTTCATAATCGTCTCGGGATTCCTTTTCTTCCTCTCTCTGCCTTTCGTCAACACGAATCTGGACGTGCTCATACGCAGGAACGTTGAGAATGAAATACAGGGCAGAGTCTGGTCGAACGTATCGGTAATATCGCAGATTGGAATGGTCATCGCGTTCGGAATCGCCGGCTTCCTCGCCGACTACGTGTTCAATCCCCTCTTCGAAGAAGGCGGAATTCTCGCCTCATCGCTCGGCAAAATCACGGGCGCAGGACCCGGACGCGGCATCGCCTTCATATTCTTCCTCTCCGGAATATTCATCCTGATAATATCATTCGTCATATACAGTATAAAAGTAATAAAAGCCCTAGACACGGATTCGGAAGCATAAAATCTCCGTTCGCGGAATCTGAATAATAAAATCTCCGAAAACAAGGACGCGAAATCTTATCTTCACTGATAAATTCTTAACACGGATTCACCTCCGCGCTTGAAATATGGTCTATCCTTAACTATCAACTTTAAATTTTCCACTGCAACTTTGCACTTTTCATTTTGCACTTTAAATTTGCAATGTTCCTCCCTTGCTCATTATCGTCTCCTTTATTTCATCGATGCAGTATGACGTTTCGGCGATTATTTGATTCGTGGAATACCTGAGTATGCTCCACCCTTTCTTCGTAAGGAAATTGTCGCGCTTGTAATCCTTAACGACTTTGTCGAAACGCGAATGGTATTTCTCGCCGTCACATTCGATATCCAGATTACCCCTTCTGCAAAAAGCCGCGAAGTCGAGACAATAATAATTCTTTGGAGTCCCGAAATAATACTGCCTCTCGGCATTTATATTGTTCGTCTTGAATTCCGACCAGAGTATATCTTCAATCGGACTGTCGTGAAATAAGTCGTTTATTTCTCCCGCCCCGAGAAGTTTTTCAATCGTCGTGTTGAGAAAAATTACGCGCCTCGCCCGCCTGCTGTATACAGGCCTGTCAAGAATGTTCATATCCTTCATCCTGACCTTGTAATACCTCTTCCCCGTTTTTGCATTCTTCTCTTCGTCTGGAAACAGTTCCTCGCGTTTCTTGACGATAATGTCCTTAATCGTCCCGTAATGCTTTATTATCAGGCTTTCCTTTCCGAAATTATGCGATTGGTAAAAAGCGAGATTCTTCACCTTAAAAAGATTATCGAGTTTAGTAGTAACTGGAATTCGATACCAGCCCTGCGTGAGCAGTATACCTAGGTCGGATTTGCACTTCAGCCAGCAAACAATAGTATCCGCAGGAGAATATTTTGTTATTTTGCCCGCCATTCATATTTAATCTATTAATTAACAGGTTGCCAAAAAAGACACTATTTTATACCTATTAACTCACTAATACGAAATGTTTATAATAAATAATGCAGTTACTTCAGCAGCACCATCTTCCGTGTCTCCGTAAAATCCCCTGCCGTCATACGCAAGAAGTACACGCCGCTGTTCAGTCCCGAGCCGTCGAACCTTACTTCATACGTTCCCTGCTGCAGTGTTTCGTTCACCAGTGTCCGCACTTCCCTGCCGGTTATGTCGTAAACAGAAACATTCACGTGACCTTTCATTGAACATTGAAATTTGAAGATTGAAGTTTGATTGAACGGATTTGGATAGTTCTGGTGAAGAGAATAACTTTCCGGCATTTCTATTCCCGTATTAAGAAAACCTGATATGATTTCATTATAATCCCTTTTCCAAACCGAATAATTTGAGACTCCTGCAAATACATAATTATTTGATATATTTATGGACAGGATATTCAAATCTACATTCGGAAATCCTTCATTTTTTTGAATCCAGGTAGTTCCTCCGTTCGTTGATAAATATACACCCTGAGTTTGCGTACCCGCGATAATAACATTTCCATTGGAAGTGATTGCGGTTATGTTTGGAACTGTTAGATTTGTCAAAACGAAATTCTGACCGTTGTTTGTTGATTTATAAAGTCCTTCGTCGGATATACCGGCATAGACTTCAGCGCCGGTTGCCCAAAGACATTTCACTGTTTTATTCACAAAATTCGGATAAATCCAGTTACTGCCATTATTTGTTGAAGCATAAAAGGAGGCAACTGACGGCGCGGGATATCCGGCATTGCCCGAGTACAGATATGAGCCGCAAATAATTAATGCATTATTTGATGTTCCACCTCCTATCTTGCTCCAACTGACTCCGGTATTTGATGAGCGAAAAACGCCTGAGTCGCTTGTTCCGGCAAATATGAATGTACTATTACAGGCGACTGTCTTGACATATCTGTTGCTGACCGATGAATTTATCCAGTAATTTCCGCCATTAGTTGAAATACATACCCCCTTCGTTCCCGATGCGCCGCAAACTATCGTACCGCTTACTGAAACACAATTCACACCATCAATGACCTGTGTACTAATCCACTCTGAGCCGTTATTCGAGGTCCAGTAAATCCCCGATAACCCGCCTGAAAATAATTTTGACGCGCCGTTTATTACGGAATAACTCGCTGTCTTTTTTATGTTCCCCTGCGTCCATTCCGCGCCGTTGTTTGACGAAACCATAACACCCAGATATTCGACTGCAGCCATTAAATATGTTCCGTTATGATATAGAGAATATACCGTTCTATTATTTATGGATGTGCTTATCCAGTTAGCGCCGTTGTTTGTGGAATAATAAATACCGTTGCTCCACGTCCCCGCGAAAATGTTTGAGCCGTAAACAGATAATGCCGAAACTGTCATACCGTTTAATCCGATTGATATCCAGTTTGCTCCGTTATTGGAGGAATAGTAAACGCCGTTGGTTCCCGTGCCTGCATATATGTTTGTTCCGCTTGAGGTCAATGAATAAATTGACGTACTGTTTAAACTTGTTTGAATCCAGTTGTTCCCGTAATCGGATGACATATAAACGCCCTCTAAATAAGTTCCTGCGTATAAGTTCGCGTTAAGGTAATTAAGCGCGCTGACGGATTTATTCAGAGACGTCTGAATCCAGTTGTTTCCGTTATTTGTCGATCTGAAAACCCCGAGTGAGTTCCAACTCCCGGCAAAGCAGTATGACCCTGAAAAAGCATAGCAGTATATGTTCTGAGAATTTAATTCTGTATTGCTCCAGTTTGTACCGTTGTTAGTTGAAATCTTCACTCCTTCATTTGATATGCCTGCAAATAAAGTGTTGTTGTTGTAACCTACACTATTTGTAAATTTGAATAATGAAGTCTCCTGCCAGTTTAATCCGCTGTTGGTCGATAGACTTATTCCGCCGGTTGCAGCAGAATAGATTGTTGAATTGTGGTATGCGAATGCGTAGATACGCCCGCCGGAGGGTCCGTTCGTCTGTACCCATTGGGCATTGCAAACGCAAATTATGAATAATGGATTTAGAATCAGGGCAAGGAGCAATTTATTGATTAATTTTTCCATAATACAATAAATTAATT
>DATMXZ010000154.1:0-8454 GCA_035561235.1 Ignavibacteria bacterium | reverse complement strand
GGCTAATACTTAAAATTATTCTACTGTCTCTCGTCGTTTCACAATCCGTATCATTCGCCCAGAGTAAGTTTATGTTCGATGCCGATTATTCTCTGTTCCGTTATACTGATTCAAAATCGGTTTTGGAAGTGTATTTTGATTTTTATCAGAACTCTTTCAAGTATGTCTATGAGAACAATTATTTTGTGGCGCACGCCGTTCTCGGTTTTCAATTGACCGACGCGGATACGAAAACGGATATTATCAACAAGGAATTCCGCCTGAATTTAAGTACCACGGACACTACATCTTCAAAATTGAAGACTAAAGAAATCTCGCAGGTTACTTTTTTCATTGAAGCGAATAAAAATTATAGCCTCGTACTCATCGGAAGCGACGACAATTCTCCTGTCCGAAGAGATACACTGAAATTCAGTTTCTCTGTTCCGTCTTTCACTATCTATCCCGTGAAAGCAAGCAGCATTCAACTTTCTACATCAATCGAAAAATCCGCGAATAAGGAGAGCAGTTTCTATAAATTTGGTGTCGAGGTAGTTCCCAATCCGAACGCGTTGTTTGGGAATACGCTGAAATCGCTTCACTATTATTATGAACTGTACGGCTTTAAGAGTTTTCTTGAAGGCGCTGACGCATCCCTGAATACCTTCGTTACGGGGATTAACGGCGATACTGTCCTCTCAGCAACGGATGTTCTAAAAGGTAGCAATGATGTTATGAGCCTTAACGGTGTCATTAATGTGGACACCATGAAAAGCGGCTCTTATCTGTTGAACGTATGCGCAAGCAGGAACGGAGAAGTTGTGGCTAAAACGGAGAAGAAATTCTTCGTATTCAATACAGGGAAAACGAACTATGCGGTTACTGACGAGGAAGGTTATTTGAAAAGCGAATTTGTTACTTATGGCGAGCAAGCCATCGATGATGAGTTTGATAAAGCGCTCTATCTCAGGACCGCTGTCGAAAAAAACGAGTTCGAAAAACTTAAAAGTGTTGACGAAAAAAGAAAATTCCTATACAAATTCTGGAGAAAACGCGACACTAAACCCGAGACTCCCAGGATTGAAGTGCGGGACGAGTTCATAAAAAGGTTCCGCGAAGCTAACAGCAAGTTCAAACAGAGTTTTTCCGAAGGGTGGAGGTCTGACAGGGGAAGAATTTACATCATTTATGGTCCGCCTACGGAAATCGAACGGCATTATATGGAGGCGAATACTAAGAATTATGAAATATGGACCTACGACAACGTTGAGGGCGGTACTATGTGCGTATTCGGAGAAACTGTCAGTTCGGAAGAAGGTTCGTACTATCTTATGCATTCGACGATTAAAAACGAACTCTACGACATAGACTGGAAGGAAAAACTAAGAAAAATGTAATGAGAAAAAGCAGTTATATTCTTATAAATACTTTCATTTTTTCAGTTGCGCTCTGGGTGTACATTAATATGAATCTTTCATACACCTACGTGATTAATGTTCCTCTTAATGTGAAGTCATCGGTTAATCAGGGAGTATCGAATGATATTCCCGAGAAAGTTGAAATTACTCTTAAGGGGAAAGGGTGGAGCATTCTCACCCTGGCGGTCTCGAAAAATCTCGTAATAAATCTCGATTTATCCGCTTATAAAAAAGACGCGAAGATTGACCTCGCGCAGAGCATTCCTGAACTGCTTAATCTTCCGCCTGACCTTGCGGTTATCGGAGTCAATCCGGCTTATCTCGACATATCCCTGGATAATGTAGTTACACGGATGGTTAAGGTGAGAAACAGTACGGGCATTACGCTGATGGACGGTTACACACTCATCGGCACCGCGAAACTCACTCCTGATTCGGTAAGCGTAACAGGCGCGAATTCAATCGTGTCAAAATTGAAATATGTCAACACTGAAACTGTCACGTTCCGCGACATCAATTCAGGCATTACGAGACAGGTAAAAATATCAGATACTCTCGGAAACAGCGTCAGGATTGACCCAAAAATCGTAAACGTCACTTACCGCGTCGAATTGTCTGCCGAGAAGACTTTCGAAGACATAAGCGTGGATATTTATGGAGTGCCGCCGGACAAGGAAGTTCTTATAATTCCCCCAATGATTAGCATTACACTTAGGGGAGGGGTCGAGGTTCTGTCGAAACTGAATCCGAATGAAATTAAAGTCGGCGTGAATTTCAAGGCGATTGAGAACGATGAACAGGGTTATATCGAACCGACTATCGAACTTTCTAATGAACTCTCTTTGATAAAAAGCGAACCGCAAAGGTTCCAGTACATTATTAAGAAAAAGGCGGCGGAAAATTGATAAAATATTTTGCGGAAGAAATACGGAAGTTAGTAAATGAAACGAAGAAACTTGATTTCAAGACTGTATATATCTTCCTGTCCGTTGCGGTGATTGTTTTCATATCGCTTACTTTCGCCAGCCCGTCGTTTTATTACGATCATTTCGGCGCGAATAAACTTTATTCGAGAATATACTGGTTTCTGGCGGACGGAACACTGATGTTCCTCATTCCGGTCCTGTCAATAAAATTTTTATTCAGACAAAAATTATCCGATTTCGGCGTCGCGAAAGGTGACTTGAAGTTCGGACTGCTCACTTCGGGAGTGTTTCTTGCCTTCATGCTCGTCATTGTCTGGATAGTTTCCGCGTCCGAAGAATTCGCCAACACCTATCCGCAGGGGGGAGCAGTTCTGCGCTTTGATATGGGGCTGCTACTTTTATATGAAATCTGCATACTCATATATATGCTGGGATGGGAGTTCCTCTGGAGAGGTTATATGCTTTTCGGACTAAAGGAAAAACTGGGATATTATACTATATTTATTCAAATGATTCCGTTTTTTATCTTGCATAAAGGGAAGCCCGATATCGAATTATTCGCATCCATACTTGCGGGTATTATTCTCGGGATTCAGGCGTTGAGAAGCAGGTCGTTTGTTTATAGTTGGATGCTCCATTTCTTTGTGATGTTTTCGATAGACGTGATATCGGTATTAAGATATAAATTTAATTTTTATTCAATATTTTAGGCGGTTATTATGAAATTAGCGGTTAACATAGATCACATAGCGACACTAAGGGAAGCGCGCGGTGAAATTGAGCCGGACCCTGTTATCGCGGCGGGCATCTGCGAATTCGCAGGCGCGGAAGGCATCGTGTGCCACCTCAGGGAAGACAGAAGGCATATTAACGACAGGGACGTCAGGCTTCTTAGGGAGGTAGTTAAGACGAAACTCGACCTCGAAATGGCGGCAACTGACGAAATGGTCAAGATTGCCTGCGAAGTGCTTCCTGACCTCGTGACGCTCGTTCCCGAAAACAGGAAAGAACTCACGACTGAAGGCGGGCTCAACATCGAGCCGATGAAAGACAGGCTTAAAGACGTAATAAGCGAACTCTCCGATAAGGAAATTTTCGTGAGTTTATTCCTTGACCCCGACCCGAAAAATGTCGACCTCGCGCTTGAAGTCGGCGCGGACATTATCGAAATTCATACAGGCAAGTACGCGAACAGCGTTACCGAAGATGCGCAGATTGCCGAACTCGGAAAAATCGGAGCAGTGGCGAGAATGGCTTCCGAACTGGATTTGGTCGTGACGGCAGGGCACGGTTTGAATTATTACAACATATTCCCGTTCCTGAACATTCCTGAAATCCGCGAGGTCAGCATCGGACATTCGATAATGTCGAGAGCCGTGTTCAAAGGGCTTCAGAAAGCGGTCGAGGATATGGTGAAAATAGTAGCGAAATTTTAATGAGCGTACTCAAGGCATACAATCTCGTCAAGGAATACAAGAAACGCGTCGTTGTGAATGATGTTTCGGTTTCCGTTAAGCAGGGTGAAATCGTCGGTCTGCTCGGTCCGAACGGCGCGGGCAAGACCACGACATTCTATATGATTTGCGGTATGATTAAACCCAACGGCGGAGAGATTGAACTCGACGGGGATAACATCTCGAAATATCCTATGTACAGGCGCGCGCAGGCGGGCATCGGTTACCTTCCGCAGGAGCCGTCAATTTTCAGGAAGATGACCGTGAGAGAGAACATCACTTCCATACTTCAATTCATGGGTCTGGACAAGGACGAGATTGATGACAAGTGCGAAAAATTACTGAGCGATTTCAACATAAAAAAAATTGAAGACTCAAGAGGCTATACTCTTTCTGGCGGAGAAAGACGCAGGACGGAAATCGCACGGGCGCTCGCGTCCGACCCTAAGTTCATTCTTCTTGATGAACCTTTCGCGGGCATAGACCCGATTGCCTCGGAAGACATTATGAGGATTGTCGCGCACCTGAAGGACAGGGGAATAGGCATTCTCATTACAGACCACAACGTCCACGAGACACTGTCTATCGTCGACAGGGCTTACATACTAATCGAAGGAAAGATATTCCGTTCGGGCACCGCGCTTGAACTCGCATCCGACGAGAAAGTAAAAAAACTTTACCTCGGCGAAAACTTCAGCCTCGACCGGTACCTTCTTATGAATAAAGAAAGGGAAAGCAAGTAACTCCCTCTGCCGCAGAAACTATAAGATTTGTTACTGTCAGGAGTTACCTCCTGACAGTAACAAATTCATTTCTTCTTCTTGCCCGGACTCTTTTTTGTTCCTTTCTTATCAGACTTCGTATCGCTTATAGTTGTTGACGGAGTCTCCGTACTCGTTGTTCTTTCCGTCGCAGGTGAAGATTTCTTCTTGTAATCCGTTTGGTAAAATCCGGTGCCTTTGAAAATAAGCCCTGCCGGAAGACTTACCAACTTCTTGAGAGTATTGTGTCCGCAGGACGGGCATAACTTTTCCGGCTCGTCTTTTATTGACTGAAATATCTCAAATGTTTCGCTGCAGTTTTCGCATCTATAATCGTATGTCGGCATAAATATTTTTTTCTTTTTATAATCATTTTCCGGCGGTGTAAGGCATTTACCTGACACCACAAAGGATGTTTATAAATTTAAAATACGTTTCTTGGCTGCTTCGTATTCGTCTTTCGTTATTAGGTTCTCGTCAAGCGCCTGTTTAAGTTTTTTCAACTCATCAAGATTGAAGGAACCGCCTATCTGCTCCTTCGCGGCGGGTTCGCTTTGCCTGATTTCAACGCCGCCGTCGAGCAATTGCTTAACCCTCAGCACGCGCTTGTTCCCGTCGCCGCAGAGGAACGTGAACTTATCGAGATTCTTCCTTAGCGTCTTCACGCTTTTTACGAATTCGTCTTTCGAGTCAGCGGGAATGTAGTTCTCAATCTCGCGCGCGAGTTCTCTTACTATTTTATACTGGTATGTTTCCGTTTTCTTCTTCGCCTGACCCGCAATCTCCACCTCTTCGAGTTTATAAACATTCTCATAATAATATTCGAATATTAATAGCACCTCGGCGAATAATTCCTTGTCAATGAACTTTTTCTTCAGCGATTCCGCTTCTTTCAGTATCTTGTATCTTAACGATTCGGGTCCTTCCTCTTCGAAGAGGCGGTTTATAAGCCTTGTTTCTATACCGAGTTGCTCCGTCCTGCTTACCGTGATGCCTTCCTGAAGCGTGTATTTGAAGAACGCCTTTCGCTCACCCGTCGCGGAATTTATTTCAAAATCGATTTCGAACAGTCCGAAAATCAGTCCGAGTATGAAAGCCTTGTATGATTCGTCGTACCTCTTGCGCTCTTCGTTCGTCAGCGGAATTATGTCGCCGTACACGAAATAATTCTTGTTGTTATGCATGTCGATGTTGGAATTCTTCACGAGGTTCTTGTAGTAATTCTTCATCTCTTCCGATATCGTGTACGAATAGAAAAGCGGGAATCCCGCCCATTCGGTATAGAACGTGAGCGACGAGTTATCCGCGGAATCCTTGAACTCAATGCTGCTTCCCGCGATTGATGTTATCAGATTCTTGAACTTTACAAATGAAGGCGTGTTCGTACGCACGCCGATGTAGAATTTTTTCGCGGAGTTGTCGAGTTTAAACCGTCCCGGCACCTCGTTTATTCTGAGCCACGGGAACGCCTGATTTAGCATTCCCCTTATCTTCGACTCGCTTCTGAGAATATCGCGCTCGAAAAGGATTTCGGTGATGTTGTAATCCTCGCGTATTCCCTCGAACTGTTTTCTCGCGAACCTTAGCATGTTTTCCTCGACAATCTTCGCGTCGCTGTCCTTCAGAATGTTCACTATATCCGTAACGTCCGAAGCGTTTAATTCCTTCAGGAGTTCAAACGCGAGCACCTTAATCCTGTCGGTCGCGCCCTGACCGCTTCCTATGTATTTCAGGTAATATTCGTTTCTGACGTCGTCGGGCTCGTATATGTTAAGGTTGAAACTCGTGTCCTGCTTCTGTATGAAATATTCGTATTTGCGTTTGAAATTTTCTTTCAGTATTCCGAGGTTGCCCGTCAGTTTGTTTATGTCGCTGATGAGCCCCGTAAAAAGTATCTTGCCGTCGTCGGTCTTCGACCCTCTTTCGACGAGGGCTAGCATTCTCTGGCAGATTTCCTTCGCGTAATACCTTGAATGAAGTTTTATCAGAGCGTTGTAGTATTCGTCGAGAACTTTAAGAAGTTTCTCGAGAGTCCCTTCCATCGCGGCTTTGCGCATTACATTGAGTTTAGAGCGCGATTCGTCCTCACGCAGGTCCTGCATTCTGCTCTTTACTTCGGCTTCAAGTCTCGAAACGAGAATCTGCAAGTCTTTGATTTCCTTCTCGAACGCGGGAATGTAATCGAAGTTTCCGTTCGTGAGTATGAACTGAAGCCTTCTTAACAGGCTTATCGCGTAGAACACACCTCTCGTCGAATCGTTTATGAGAGAATTTATTTTTCTCTCGAGACCGCCAACGATGTTCCTGTCCCTGTCGCCTATGATTTTATTTATTATGTTTGTCCTGTTGGCGTAAATCTGCGAGTAGAACAATCCTTTTCTCGTTATGTCGTTGTCGTCCTTGAAATTCGTGTCGAACTTTTGTTTCTCTGAATTTATGTGAGTTGACCACTTGTCGCCGCGCCTGCCGCTGACGAGTTCATTCTTCATATTGTTCAGGAACGTCTTTATCTGCGACTGTATCGATGATTTCTCACCCATGCTGTAAAGAGTATTCAGCAGTTGGTGCTTTGAACTCGATTCGAGTATGCCGAGTTCGGGAAGCATCTCTTCGCGCAAATACGCGTCAATACTGCTTTGCGAGCCTTCGGCGAAGGTAAGATAATAGTTTATTATGTCCTCGCAGAGTTTATACGCGCAGGAAAGAATTATCCTGTCAACGGGAATCGAAATGGTTGACTGACCGAGCGTCGAGTACTTTCTCGAAAATGTATTTTCCGAAACGGTGTTGTCGTCTGGATAAAGCCTCTGCTTGTACTGCACGAGATTTACGCGGACGCCGCGCTTGTAGTTCGCAAAATCCGAATTCGAAAAATCCTGAAATATCGTATCCGCTATCATCTTGTAAATGTCGCGGTTGCTCTGCTCCGAAAGAGAAAGGTTCTTGCTGTTCTCTCCGTCAATCAGGTAAACGTCGTCGTACACGCCCGGCTGGAATTTGTGATTCTCGTTCTTCTTCCAGGCGACGTTGAAAGGATTCTTTAGATTGTAATGCTCAAGTTCCATCAATGCAGCGTATCCGTTCGCGAAAACACGCTCCTTGCCGTATCCCTGATAGATTTTCGGAAGAACTATGTAGCACGAAGAAACCGCCTGATTCCTGAACAGGTGTCTTATGAGGAATCCCATATCGATATACATTCCAGAGCCCGTGCCGCCGCTAATAGACGTTATCACATAGACGTTGATTTTTTCCGTATTGACGCTCTTGATGTTGTGCCTGTCCTTTACAACGTTGATCGAGCGTGAGTCGGTAATTGTGGATTTCGCGGATGCGAGTTTGTAAACAATCTCGTCGTAGTTATGATAGAAAGCCAGACGCGCCGCGGGACGAATCTGTCCCGCGCCGGTGTTCATCGTACCGAGTTTTCCGATTTCGCCCGTAGTGTTGAGCCATTCTTTAATGTGCGGAACGTCGTTAATCCGGTGAATGTAGTCCGACGGATTAACGGGATTGAAGATTTTCTCAGACGGCTTGAAGTCTATTTCGTTTATCAGGTAATCTCTTTCCCTCGCGATGCCGCTTTCTTCAGCCGGAGCGTTGTCCGTATCAATGTATAGATAAGAAGTAATAGGAAAGTCGTTGAGCGAGCCGTATTTTTCGACGAACTGTCTTCTGATTCTAAGCATAACTTCCTTGCCCGTGCCGCCAAGACCTATAAGAATTGTCGGCATGAACTCCTGAGTCTTCAGTTCCAGAGAGCCTTTATCGACGGAGCCTTTTTCAACGTTCGCCTTGTCGTAATTCGATTTATCGAAACCCGATTTATCGAAACCTGCGGGTTCTTTCTGTTCCGGTAATTTGAATGGATCAGCCATAATAATTATACGTAAATTATTAGAAAATAGTCATATCC
>DATMXZ010000153.1:0-3403 GCA_035561235.1 Ignavibacteria bacterium | reverse complement strand
ATTTAATTCAATGTTTTAATAAATATCGCAGTATATTTTTTATGGGAGAAAATGGTTTGATTGCGGTTATCGGCGACGTTCACGGATGCGTCAATACACTTGATTTGCTTTACGGAAAGATTTCGAAAAAAACTGAAGCAGTTTTCTCTGTCGGCGACCTCGTTGACAGGGGGAAATTTTCAAAACAGACAGTCGGTTTCTGTCTGGAGAAAAACATTAAATGCGTCTGCGGAAACCACGAGGACATTTTATTGCGCGCTCTTGAAAATCCGGACGAAAGGTACAACCGCACGGGATTTTCCAATTTCGAGGTAGCGATGAGCCTCGGCGGCAAAGCGACTGTTTACAGTTATCTGAAGCATATAAAAACAGGCATTCCGTCGTCATTCAACATCGATTCGTTCGACAGGGAACTCTTCACGGATTTCAGGAAGAATTATCCTTTGTTCATTGATGAAATGAGAACATCCGGTCATCTTGATTTTATAAAATCCTTCCCTCTGAGATATGAATTCCACGGAACGGTCATTACACACGCAGGAATTGTTCTGTCTGAAAATGCAAGCGAACCGAGACGGATTGATTCAAGCGGTAATTTGAATCTTAACGGAGTTGATGATTATTCATTGATGTGGAACCGGGATATACCATCAGACATCGGCAAATTCCAGATTTACGGGCATACGCCCGTTCTCAGCCCCGACTTTTTGGAATACAAGTACATCGACATCGATACCGGATGCGTTTACGGGAACAGACTCACGTCGGTAATAGTAAATCCGCTAACGGGCACCGTTCTTGAAGTCGTTTCAGTTCCCTGCGACTCACGCGACCGGTAGATAGAAGCCTGCGGATTTTTATCGCTTTAATTGAACTTTTTCACGCCGCAAACCGTTTTCGTAGATATACCACTTGACATAAGTGGCTTTTTTTTGAAACAAAATACGACTAATTTAGTCCTATTTGATTAAATACTGATAATTACGACTTTAGTCTTTAGATAAAACAGATTAATAAAATGAACGACGATATAATTTTAAATAAAATCAGCAGCGATTACGAGTGGGGATTCACGACTGACATCGATATGGAAACCCTGCCGAAAGGGCTCAATGAGGACGTTGTCAGGTTCATATCCAGAAAGAAAAATGAACCTGAATTCATGCTTGAATGGCGGCTGAAAGCTTACAGGCACTGGCTCACTCTTGAAGAGCCGCGCTGGGCGAATGTAAAATATCCGCCCATCGACTATCAGGACGTGATTTACTACGCGGCTCCGAAAAAGGAGAACAAACTCAACTCGCTCGACGAACTCGACCCGAAGATAAAGGAAACATACGAGAAACTCGGAATACCGCTTGTAGAGCAGCAGTTTCTCGCTGGTGTGGCGGTTGACGCGGTTATGGACAGCGTTTCGGTAATGACGACATACCGAGAAAAACTTTCGGACCTCGGAATAATTTTCTGTTCCATAAGCGAAGCGGTGAAGGAGCATCCCGAACTCGTGAAAAAATATCTCGGCTCGGTAGTTCCTTACTCCGATAATTTCTTCGCGGCTCTTAACTCAGCCGTATTCAGCGACGGCTCATTCGTCTATATACCGAAAGGCATCCGCTGTCCGATGGAACTTTCGACTTATTTCAGAATTAATGCGGCGAACACGGGTCAATTCGAAAGAACGCTCATAATCGCCGACGAAGGCGCTTACGTTTCATATCTCGAAGGCTGCACCGCTCCTATGCGTGACGAGAATCAGTTGCACGCGGCGGTTGTTGAATTAATCGCTCTCGACAAAGGCGAAATTAAATATTCGACAGTTCAGAACTGGTATCCGGGCGACAAGGAAGGCAGGGGAGGCATTTATAATTTCGTGACGAAGCGCGGCATTTGCGGAGACAGCGCGAAAATTTCCTGGACTCAGGTTGAAACAGGCTCGTCGATTACGTGGAAATATCCGAGCGTTATTCTTAAAGGCGATAATTCAATCGGCGAGTTTTATTCCGTCGCATTGACGAACAATTACCAGCAAGCGGATACGGGCACGAAGATGATTCATCTGGGAAAGAATACGAAGAGCAGGATTGTCTCGAAAGGAATCTCCGCGGGGTTCAGCCAGAACAGTTACCGCGGACTCGTCCGTGTAGGAAAGAACGCCGCGAACGCGAGAAATTATTCGCAGTGTGATTCGCTCCTGATGGGCGACAAGTGCGGAGCGCACACTTTTCCGTATTTCGACATAAAAAACAAGAAAGCCACGGTCGAGCACGAAGCGACTACTTCGAAAATCGGAGAGGACATTCTGTTTTACTGCAGCCAGCGGGGCATATCCGAAGAGGACGCCGTCGCGCTGATAGTGAACGGCTACGCGAAGGAAGTGCTTAACCAGTTGCCGATGGAATTCGCGGTCGAAGCGCAGAAACTTCTCGCGATATCGCTCGAAGGAAGCGTCGGCTAATAATCAAAAATTAAAATTACTTATATAAAATGTTATCGATAAAGAACTTAAAAGCAAAGATTGAAAACAAGGAAATTCTGAACGGCATTAACCTTGAAGTGAAGCCCGGCGAAGTGCACGCGATTATGGGTCCGAACGGCTCGGGTAAATCGACGCTCGCTTCGGTGCTGACCGGTAAAGAAGGATACGAGGCGACTGCGGGCGAGGTCCTTTACAACGGGCAAAATCTTCTCGAACTTTCAGCGGAAGATAGGGCGCGCGAAGGAATATTTCTCGCGTTCCAGTATCCAGTGGAAATTCCGGGCGTGACAACGACGAATTTTATGAAGACCGCTCTCAATGAAATCAGGAAATCGAAAGGGCAGGACCCGATGACGGCGGGCGAATTCCTGAAGCGCCTGAAGGACAAAGCCGCGCTCGTTGAACTTGACCCCGAACTCGCGAAGAGATACGTCAACGTCGGATTCTCCGGAGGCGAAAAGAAGCGGAATGAAATTTTTCAGATGGCAATGCTCGAGCCGAAACTCGGAATACTCGACGAAACCGATTCGGGTCTGGACATAGACGCGCTTAAAATCGTGGCTAACGGAGTTAACAAGTTACGAAACAAGGACAACGCCTTCATCGTGATTACTCACTACCAGAGACTTCTGGACTATATTGTCCCCGACTTCGTTCACGTCCTGTATAAAGGCAAGATAGTGAAGTCGGGAACTAAAGAACTCGCGCTTCAACTCGAAGACGAAGGATATGACTGGATAAAGGAAGAATTGGTTTCGTGAGGGGGAAAAGCAAGAAGTTAGAAGTTAGTAGTTAGAAGTGAGAAGTTAGTAGTAAGAAGTAAGAAGTGAGAAGTTAGTAGTAAGAAGATATAATATTCATTGTATACTATTTTGTCATTCCCGCGGAAGCGGGAATCCATAAGCGAAACACTGATATTTAAAAGGT
>DATMXZ010000152.1:0-4666 GCA_035561235.1 Ignavibacteria bacterium | reverse complement strand
ATATAATATTTAGCGTACAATACTTGATGAGAATACTGCTTTTTGTTTTTTCGCTTGCTTTTTGCCTTCAAGGTCTGCCTCTGTTCACGAATGCTCAGATTGTTCGTGATTCCGAATTTGATTCAGCGTTGGAAACTCTGTATAAGACTCAGATTGATCTCGCGGGGAAAAGAATGGATAAAGTCTTCAACGTTCTTGATTACGCGAATAACGCTGACGAAAAGCAGGCTCTGAAATTTATGCTCTCTTGTTTGCCGTTGAGTGACCTCGCCGACTATGAAGGAAGTTATTTCCTCGGTAACGTGCGTATGTCCTTGAAAGCGCGTGAAGAAACGGCTTGGGGAAAAAGTATTCCTGGCGATATTTTCTTGAACTTCGTTCTTCCCGTGCGAGTGAATAATGAAAACCTTGATGACTTCAGAACTGAAATGTATGACGAAATTCTCGATAGAGTTAAAGGCCTGACAATGGAGCAGGCCGCGCTTGAGATTAATCACTGGTGCCACGAAAAAGTTACTTATCGACCAACTGACGAAAGAACAAGCGCTCCGTTGAGCACCGTCAGAACATCTTACGGTAGATGCGGAGAAGAATCCACATTCTTCGTTGCCGCGCTGAGAACCGCGGGTATTCCCGCAAGACAGGTTTATACTCCGCGCTGGGCGCATACTGACGATAACCACGCCTGGGTTGAAGTATGGGTCGACGGGAAATGGTACTTCCTCGGTGCCTGCGAACCCTCTCCGGCTCTTGATATGGGCTGGTTTGCAGCTCCTTCGACACGAACTATGCTCGTTAATACAAGAGTCTTTGGTTTGTACAGGGGTGACGAACCCGTTATAGTTCGTGAAAAAAGATTTGCTGAATTGAATCGAACTGGAAATTATACTCCGGTTAAGAAAATATTCGTTGTCGTAAGTGATGCTTCGGGCGTTCCCGTCCAAAATGCAAGGGTTGAATATAGATTATACAATTACGCGGAGTTCTATCCGCTTGCAAAAACATATACGGACGCGTCCGGCATTACCGGCTTCACTTCGGGGCTTGGCTCGCTTCTTATCTGGGCAAGTAAGAATGATGATTTCGGCTATAAGGTTATATCCGTTATTGACGCTGATACAATTCGCGTCATGATAGGGGATGGTTTTACAGACGGGAAATCTGAGGAATACCATCTCGTGCCCCCTCAGGAACAGAAAATCGCTGTGGTTCAGGATGCCGATGTAAAATTAAATGACCTGAGACTTGCTCGCGAGGATTCAATCAGGAATACTTATATGAGCACTTTCAGGGATTCTTCCTGGGCGCTAGGATTCCTGAAAGAAATCGGAGTTACCGATAAATCCGCCGTCGGGTATATTGCAGGAAGCGCGGGAAACTGGAAAGAAATTACCTCTTTCCTTAAAAATACTTCGGCGGAACATCGGACATTGGCGGTTAAGTTGCTTGGCGTAATATCCGCTAAAGATTTGCGCGATACGAAGGAATCAGTTCTTCGCGACCACTTGAATAACTCCGTCGCATTTTCGGATAATTTTAAAGACGATGATAAGGTTTTCGAAAAATATGTAATGTCGGGAAGAATCGCTAACGAAATGCTGACTGCCTGGAGATTACCCGTCATCGGACATTATAAAAAAGGTTCTCGCGAGAGCGGAATGGATACTAATCCGGAATCAATTGCAGGATGGATACTATCGAACATTAAAATCGACAATGTAGCCAATATGCACTCCCGTGCCCCGCTATCACCTCAGGGTGTCTTGGAACTCGGCGTCTGCGATTCTAAATCGAGAGACATCCTTTTCGTCGCTTCCTGCAGGGCTTTCGGATTCCCCGCAAGACTTAATCCGGCTTCTTTGGTTCCTCAGTATCTTTCAGGTCCAACCTGGAAAGACGTGATATTCGATGGTCAGGTGTCCGAGGCTGGTAAAAAAGGCTTCGTGCATTTTATTAACGAGGGCTCGTTTGTTCCGAAATATTATATCAATTTCACCATCGGAATCTTCAGGAACGGAGTATTCAATTCTCTGGAATTCGATGAGGGCAAATCCCTTGACTCTTTTCCCGATTCGGTTGAAGTTCCGGCAGGGAAGTATATGCTCGTCACTGGTAATAGAAAAAGTGACGGCTCTGTCCTGAATGGAATTTATTTCTTTGAGGTTAAGGAAAACGAAATTAAAAACGTTGTTGTTAAAGTGTCGGATGTCGTAAGCCTGACAGAGCGTTCCTTTAAAATTGATTTCGAAACTGTTCTAGCGGAAATTGTTGCTGACGAAGTAATATCTCCTTTGAGCGGACTGATGCGGGGAAACGATTGTGTCTTCGCTTTGATCGATCCCGATAAAGAACCGACTAAACACCTTCTGAACGATATCGCCGTGGTGAAGTACGAACTCGATGCTTTGAACCTGAAATTCATATTTCTGGTCGAACCTGGTTTAAATAAGGATTTTCTGAAAAACATTGCGCGGGATAACCTGCCCGTTAACTCGGTATTTGCTTATGATAAGGACAATTCATTGTTGAACAAGATTCGGAATTCTTTTAAATCCGATAAAACAATAAATCTGCCAGTAGTGCTTATTCCTTCAGGTAATGATTCCGCGGAGGTCCTTCTTGACGGTTATTCGATTGGTTCGGGAGAACAGATTTTAAAGAAATTTAAAAAAGAATAATTCGATAATTATATATATGGAAGAAAGTGAAAAGAACATAGCGTTTTTTGATTCAGGCATTGGCGGTATGAATGTCTTGCGGGACGCCTTGAAAGCGCTTCCTCGTGAAAATTATATCTATTTCGCAGATACCGACAACGTTCCTTATGGTATTAAGTCCCACGACGAAGTTAAAGGGTTTATCGGTAATGCGGTCGAATTCCTTTGCGGAATGAATATTAAACTCCTTGTTGTCGCGTGCAATACTGCCACGAGCCTCGCTATTAAACATCTTAGAGAGAAATATTCGTTTCCGATTATCGGTATGGAACCCGCTGTTAAACCTGCGATTGAAAGTTCATCTCAAAAACGTGTGCTCGTCGCCGCTACTACCCTTACACTTAATGAAGAAAAACTCGAGAACCTGCTTAATGAAATAGATATAAACGGTATCGCGGATAAAATTGCTCTCGACGGCCTCGTTAGATTCGCCGAGGATAGAAATTTTACCGGCAATGAGCCCGCTGTTTACCTGAAAGAGAAATTCAGAAATGTTGATTTCAAGGACTATGATGCTGTCGTTCTCGGGTGCACCCATTTTAATTACTATGAAAAAATGATTAAGGATATTATCGGTATTGATGACGTTAAAATTATTGACGGAAACGAAGGCACTGTGAAAAGACTGAAATCGATTCTCGTAGAGAGCGACCTTCTCAATAATTACGGCAGCGGGAAAATTACTTACGTCAATTCTTGTAGAGTCATTTCGTCCGATAAAGAGATTTCAAACTACAATAGTTTGCTTACCGTATAATCCTGTGCAAATAATTTATGAAATAGCATGCTTTGACTATGAATCTGCTGTGAAAGCCGCTGCCGCAGGCGCGGACAGAATTGAACTGTGCTCCGATAAACCTTCCGGAGGCGTTACCCCTTCCCTCGGTACGATTGAAAAAACCCGCGGTGTAATCAAGATTGATTTGAACGTGATTATAAGAACAAGAGGAGGGGATTTCCGCTGCTCTGATTCCGAATTCGATATAATGAAAAGAGACATTGTCCATTGTAGGAACGCGGGCGTGAACGGCGTCGTGTTCGGTATTCTAAACGAGAACGGACAAATCGATGTGAAACGAAACCTCGAACTCGTCGTATTAGCCCGTCCGATGAGCGCGACATTTCACAGGGCTTTTGATTTGTTGCCCGAACCCGGGAAGTGCATCGAAGATGTGATTGGTTGCGGGTTTGCCAGACTTCTTACATCCGGATGCCCGGGAAATGCTGTAGATGGTATCAGTGTAATTAAAAATCTTGTAAAAAAGTCCGAAGGTAGAATTATCGTTATGCCCGGCGGTAATGTGAGGAAAAATAATATCCGTCATATTGTTGATGCTACCGGTGTCAGCGAAGTACATTCATCATCAATCGATATTATCGGCTGTTACGAATCCCAGCCCAAGTTTTGTACCAAATTGTGAAAAATACCTCAAATTCATACAAAAAAATTAATTTTATTTTTACGGCTTATGTTGAATATCTGTTACCGAAACTTTATCTTTAAGTAGTTCGTATCATAAGAAACATTAAAGGGAGCAATTATGAAAACAGCGATAATAATTTTAGGTCTGGTGTTGTTACCTTCCTTTTTTACTTACGCTCAGGTCACGGATAAAGAAACCGGTAAGGGTAAGGTTGTTTATCTGATTATCAGAAATGTTGAATGCACCGATTGTCAGGGACTCGGTTACCTGAATACCGCTACGTTCGATTTCAAGAGAAACGATCAGGTAACTTCAAGATCCAATAGAAGTGTAGGAACGACAGATATCAGAATTGCCAGAATAATGTGCCCTTATTGCGGCGGCACGGGCAAAATTGAAATAAGAGAATATAAGCCGAAACTGTAGTTTCTGATTTATACAATACGTTTTCAGGATATTATCCACCTTCGTTCGGTGGATAATATCCGTTTTTTTTTCTCGTCAGTCATTGATATTGATGTATAT
>DATMXZ010000151.1:0-3016 GCA_035561235.1 Ignavibacteria bacterium | reverse complement strand
AACATCAGACTGCATAAAGAAATAATCACGTTCCTGAAGAAGAACAGAGGAACAAATTACAAGTTCAACCATCTTCTCGGAAATCTCCGGATACCAAAATCATCTCGTCCCGAACTTCGCGACGCTCTTAACGAACTCGTTCTTAAAGGTGAAATCAGAAAAGACGGAAAGTATTTTTCACTGCCTCAGGTCGAAAGCGTTTTCCTGACCGGCGACGTCATTCTCGACGAGAGCAAGAACATAGCCGTAAGGTACTCCGATAATAAAAAATCTTACACGCTCGGCATACGGCTTAAAAAAGGACAGAAGATTTCTATCGGAGACAAGGTGGAATTCAGAAAGTCATACAAGGGAAGTACGGGTGTTGAATACGCCCGCGTGACGAAGGTAATCAATAAAGACGTTTACTACATTACCGGATTTTTCGACCCGAAGAGAAATTACGCCAGAGTTTATCCCGACTCGAGAAAAATAAAAGTCGACGTTATCGTGAGGCAAAAGGATTACAACGGCGCGGTATACGGAAGCAAGGTTGTCTGCGAAATAATAAACGTTGACGACATCGAGGACGGCATAGTTGATCTCGAAGCGAGAGTTATTGAAGTTCTCGGCGCGGCGGGAGACACGCTTGTCGAGGTAATATCTGTAATGAAAAAATACGCTTTCGAAGACCGTTTCGCTGATGATGTCCTGACCGAAACCGCGGAGATATTCGGAGACTACAGGAAAAAAACCGAAACGGGATTAATCGAGGACTACAGAAAAGACCTGCGTTCGATGACGCTTTTTACGATAGACCCAAAAGACGCGAAGGATTTTGACGACGCTGTGTCAATTGAAAAAATTCCTGACGGCTATAAAATCGGCGTCCACATTGCCGATGTTTCGCACTTCGTTGCGGATGGAACCGCTGTTGACATAGAAGCGTTCAAGCGCGCTACGAGCGTTTACTTTCCGAATAAGGTAGTGCCGATGCTGCCCGAAATACTCTCTAATGATTTGTGCTCGCTCAAACCGAACGTTGACAGACTGGCTTTTTCGGTGTTCATAGAACTCGGCAGGAATTTCGGTATTAAAAACTACGAACTCACAAAGAGCATCATAAACAGCAAGAGGCGTTTTACTTATCAGGAGGCGCAGAACATAATAGATAATAAGAAAGGAGATTTCTCAAAGGAAATTCTTCTTATGTTCAGGGTTTCGCAGGCGCTGACTAAAAAGCGCATCGCCGACGGCAGCATCGACTTCGATTCGCGGGAAGTTGAATTTGAAATAGACAAAAAGGGGCTCATAAAAAGCATCGGAATAAAAGACAGACTCGATTCCATGAGAATGATAGAAGAGTTCATGCTCCTTGCTAACAGATGCGTAACGGAATTCGTGAACAAACTCGCCCTGAAAATGAAAAGTGAACTTCCTTTTGTTTATAGAGTGCACGACCTGCCGGACGCGGAAAAACTCCAGAACCTTTCCGAATTCATAAGGCAGTTCGGACACAGAGCAAACCTTAAAGATAAAAATGAAATAAAGATACTTCTCGAGGATATTAAAGGACAGCCGGAAGAGTTCATCATAAACGACCTCCTTATACGTTCTATGGCTAAGGCGGTTTATACTAACGAAAACATCGGTCATTACGGACTTGGTTTTGAAAATTACACGCACTTCACGTCACCTATAAGACGCTATCCCGATTTAATCGTGCACAGGCTTCTTTTCGCTTACAGCAATTACCTGAATGGCAGAACGCAGAACATCGACGTGCACCCCAGATACAGGAACGCATTGGATGAAATGTGCAAGCACTGTTCCGTGCAGGAGCAGAACGCCGTCGCCGCAGAACGGGAAGTAACTAAGATTCTGCAGGTAGAATTCATCAAGGATAAACTTGGAGACGAATTTGACGCGATTATTTCAGGAATCGGGAAATTCGGACTGTTCGTCGAACTGACCGAATTCAAGATTGAAGGTATGGTGCGTTACCGCGACATCGAAGACGATTATTATGAATACGATGAGAGACAGCACTGCGCGGTCGGTAAACGCAGGGGTAAGGTCTATCACGCGGGCTCGAGTATAAAAGTGCAATTAATCAGCGCTGACACGACTTCAAGAAAGATTGACTTCGTGATAGTTAAATGAGATTGCTCTCCGGAATTTATTCGGTCGGATATTAAAAATCAGTAATTATAATTTATAACATACTCTTCCGTGAGATAATCACATCAAACCCACTCGCGCGTTTATATACTTTATAAGGGTATCAACTTCTTCAGGCAGCAAATGCCTGTTTATTTCCTGGCTTGCAATCGCCTGAATGTTTTCGATTGTCAGGTAGTACATCAGATTGTTGTTCGTGTTCATTGTTGTATGATTTAATTTTATACAAATTTACACTGAAACTCAAAACGGAGATTATCATTTTATGATAATTTTTTTGTTCGCCTTCAGCACTTAAAAGTCCTGTTGTTTGTTTCAACGAATAAGGAAAACAAAACCAAAAAACGCTATGAAAAAAATAACACCTTTCTTATGGTTTGACAACAACGCCGAAGAGGCTGTCAATTTTTACTTATCAATCTTTAAAAACTCGAGAATAAAATCGCTGTTGCGTTACGGCAAGGACGCGCCTATGCCGGAAGGAACCGTGCTTACAGTCTCTTTCGAAATCGGCGGCAGAGAATACGTCGCGCTTAACGGAGGTCCTATGTATAAATTCACTCCCGCTTTTTCATTAGCGGTCGAGTGTGAGAATCAGGAAGAAATAGACTATTACTGGGAGAAACTTACCGATGGCGGCAAGCCCATACAGTGCGGATGGCTTGAGGACAAATACGGACTGACCTGGCAGGTGGCGCCTCACAACATCAGCGACTTGTTAATGACAAAGGACCCTGAGAAGAACCGGAGGGTAATGGATGCAATGATGAAGATGATAAAACTCGATATCAAGACCCTCGAAGAGGCTTAACAATATTCATATTAATAAACCGAAATGCTTAATATATTGGATTGT
>DATMXZ010000150.1:0-4169 GCA_035561235.1 Ignavibacteria bacterium | reverse complement strand
TCATTATCACATCCGCGGTAGAAGCGTAAGAGTCTTCGAATCGGAGTTGGCTCTGAAGTCCGATATATTCATGAATACTTTTTTGTATTCCGCATTAAGCCATGCTCTTGTCTGATCGGAATAATTCCTGTGCTGGGGTTGTCCTGACTGTCCGGATGGAATTATCGAGAGGTAATAACCGGGCTCGTTAAAATCAAAAATGAAGCGCAGAGACGGGCCGACATTGCATTCAAATTCCTGCTGTTCGATTGCTCTTCTGAATGAATACTCCGCGTTAGACACGGTAGTACCCGCACCACCGGTCTCGAATGGTCCGATATTTAATATTTTATCAAGGGTTTTGACCGAGCCAAGCGGATGTTTAATCATAACTCTGTGCATCGCGCCCCATTCGCATTTATCCACGTCGGATTCATTGAATTTTTGTTTCAAGAACTCCAGCGCTTCGCGGAAAGACTTCCTGACCAATTCATTTCTCAGGTCGTTTTTAATAGAATCCTTCGGAACGCCGAGCAGCCAGGAATTATTCTGTTTTAATATTTTCGCCGTGTTTCTGATTGGAACGTTGTTCAGGTAAATATACTCATTGAAGAGCGCATTGCCGAGTTTATCCCTGTACAGGTTAATGTAAAGGCAGATTTCGAACTCTGCGAAAAGAGAGGCGAGTCCGCTCAGTTTATTGAAATCATAATTCCATTTCCTGATTTTATGAATCACTGATTGTTCTCCCGGCGTCAACTTAGACGAGTCCTTGAACGCTTCGGTCAGGTAGTAGAAAAACTCCTTTGCCTGCGGGTTTGTAACATCATTCTGAAGGAGTCTGAACTCCTGGGACGTGATATTATTTTTAGATTTCAGAACGTCCTCGATCCTAATAGCCCTGTAAGGCGGTTCATAAAGATTCGAGATATAATACTTATAATCTTTTAAGGGTTTGTTATTAGCCGTCACAATAAAATTTTCCTGCGGGTTGTAAACTTCGGGCAACTCATCGGGCTTTATGAAGCCCGTCCACTCAACCTCATCGAAACCCGGTGTAAACGCATCGACGGAAGAGTTTCCGGTATTTCGGAGAGGAACTTTACCTGCAGCCTTACAGCCGATGTTCCCGCCGGCATCGGCGTATGTGAAGTTAGAAGCGGGAAGTCCGAAAAAGGTCAAAGCGTTTTTAAACTCCTCCCATTTCGCTGCGTGATAAATATCATAGAAGCATTTTATTTCGTCACTGGATTCAAAACCTGTCCATCTAAAAGTTAGAATTTCATTCGGCGCCGTTCTGAAAGTATTATCGGACGCAAAACCTGTCTTATTCAAACCCGAGATAACAGGTCCGAGATTTGTGTAAAAAACAGAATAGGGAATTTCGTCTTTAACGTCTTTTACTTTAATATATTCCTGAGTGCTGTCAACATTAACAACCGAGTTTCTGTAGGAATAGGAATTCGGATTCGCGGAATCCCGCTTTAAAATAAGGAAGTCGGAGTCGTCGTTCATAAGGTTTGTAATTCCCCAGCAGATTTTTCCATTTGAACCGATTGCGACTCCGGGAGCGCCCGGTATCGAGAATCCGCAAACGAAAGAATTGTCGGCGGTATTCTTCATTAGCACTTCGTACCATTTCGACGGAGCAGAAAGGACCAAATGCGGGTCGTTAGCGAAAATCGGTTTTCCTTTATCAGTTTTCTTTCCGTTGACCGTCCAGGAATTGCTACCGATATGGGTACCGATTAGTCCGAAGAAATTCCGGTAATCAACGTTCATGCCGAAGAAGTCCCTGCCGAGTTCCGCGATTTTTAAGTAATTATTTTCCCGCAGCGAAGCAGAAAGTTTCGAATCCTGCTGCTGGGGTTTTTTATCACTCTTAATAATGTAGGGAGCGTCCTCTGGGTAATTCGGGAAAAAGTCTTTAGCGCGTTCAATGCCGAACTTCTTTACAATCTCGCCGAACATATATTCAGTCATCCAGGAGAGGTTAAGTTCCCATCCCATCATTCTAATAACCATAAGCGAGTGTTCGGGCTTCCATTGTTCCGGTTTATAATTCAGCACGTCGAACTCGAGGGGAAGTCTGCTGTAATTTTCCTTGATAAACTCATTAACGCCTTTCGAATAGCCCGCGAGAATATCTTTGGATTTCGGAGAAATCTCGTTGTAAAGTTTATAAGCATATTTCCCAATTCCAATCGTCCTGAAAAGTTTGTCATATTCGACGGTTTCTTTCCCGAGAATTTCGGACATTCTGCCTTCCGCGACGCGCCGGGTCAGGTCCATTTGCCAGAGCCTGTCTTTGGCGTGCAGGTAACCGAGAGCAAAATAAAGGTCGGATTCGTTTTTCGCGGTAATGTAAGGAACACCGTAGTTGTCCTTAACAATTTCAACCTCTGCGGTTATCCCGTTTATGTACCTGCTTCCCTGCTCCTCGTAGAAAGACTTACCGGTAAGTTTGTTGAAGAAATAGAACAACGCAATACTGACTCCCGCGAGAAGAATCAGAATGCCCGCGATATTTAATATTAGCCTGTTCTTTAGCAAAGTTCAAAAGAACAAAATTCCTAAATAGTTTAAAAAAATAAAGTGAAAAAATTAACCTTTAAGTGTTTCCGCGGTTCTTTTTGCCCGTAAGAAGAACGGTAACGAAACCGAGCGCCGCGGCGACGGTTCCGAAAAGGAACGTATATCTGAAACCGTCAAGAATAATGCTGTCAGGAACCCCGGCCAGCACGGGATTTTTTTGAGGGACGAAGTATGCAAACACGGCTCCGAAGAACACGACACCAAACGCGGAACCGAGTCTAACTGAAGTTGTCATAAAACTCGAGACTATACCTTTTTGTTCCGCGGGAGCGGACGTCATTATTTTATTCGTATTTGAGGGTATGAAGAAACCAATAGCAAAACCGTAGAATGATAGAATCAAAATTAAGAAATAAATATTCGTAGCGGAATTGATAAGAGTAAAAGTTAACAGGGACAGAGCGATAAGGATAGACCCGATCGTGCAGATTATTTTCGAATGCAATTTATCCGAAAGATGTCCCGAAAGATAGCCGGAAAAGAATTGAAGCAAAGAAGGAACCGCCATAAGAAGACCTGTTTCTTTTTTCGGAAAACCGCCGACCCACTGAAGGAAAAAAGGAGTGATGTAAATCATTCCGTTCGTAATAATATATACGAATATGAAGGACAGAACAGACAGCGAAATGTTCCTGTCTCGGAGTATACGCAGGTCGAAAAGGGGATTATCGATTTTCAACTGCCTGATAACGAACGCTGATAAAAGCACGAATGCAGAAAAGAGCAGCGCGAGAATCCTAAAAGACAGCCAGCCGAAATCCCCGCCGTTGTTCACGGCGAAGAGGAAACAAAACAATCCGGAAAAGACAAGTATGGTGCCCGGAACGTCAAATTTCTGATTTCCTTTTTCGGGTCTGTACTCGTCAAGATGCTTGTATGTTATGAATAGAGTTATGAGACCAATCGGAACGCTTAAAATAAAGACAGAGTTCCATCCGAAACTTTCAATTATGAATCCACTTGCAGCCCTTCCGATAATTCCTCCGAGGGCAGTGAAAGAGTAGTTAATACCGTAAACCTTACCGCGCATTCCTTCGGGTATTCCGGCGGCAATAATTGCAGGAGTGAGAGCGAAAAGGACGGCGCTGCCGAGCGCCTGAATTATTCTGAAGAATACGAGCAGATTGAAATCCGGAGCGAAATAGCAAAGCGTCGTGCCGAGTATGAATACAACTATTCCAGAGAAGTAAATCTTTTTATAGCCCTTAATATCTCCAAGCCGTCCGAAAGCAAGCAGGAAGCAGGTAAGAACGAGAAGATAGACCCACACGACTCTTGAGGCGACATTACCCGCGATGCCGAAATGTGAAGCGATTGAAGGCAGCGTGACACTGACTATGTTTATATCCAGCCCGAGCAGAAAATGTATCAGGCTGAGGTTGAGAATCAGGGCGAAATACTTTTTCATAAGTGAATAATACCGTGAAAAACGGAAGGATTAAAGTCAAAAGGATCATGGGAGGGCATTACCTGACTTTTTGAGAAAGCAAACAATACGAGGCATTCACGGATATTTGAAATAACAAAATTGAATTTATCCAGGTTAACGAATATTGAATAAATCGCGGAATTATTCAACATACAAAGTGTTATAT
>DATMXZ010000149.1:0-3710 GCA_035561235.1 Ignavibacteria bacterium | reverse complement strand
GCATAAAATAATGAATAATATGAATCCAATATATTTTATATCTTTGAAGGAACACAAACTGTTCGGTTTGTGTATAATCAGTAAAAACAACATCATGAAAAGGATTATCTACATAACGGTTTTTCTTGCGGCGGCGGTGATATTCACGGGCTGCGACAGTTTCTGGAACACGAGCAGTCATTACGTTAATTTCCTTAACACGGACGATTTCAAGTACATCACTTCCATATATTACAAGGAAATGAGCGATACGCAGTGGTCAAAAGACCAGACGGTCACGGACATTTATCCCGGCGAAGACCAGACCTTGCTTCTGTACGAAGGTATTTACGAATTTGAAATCATTATGGAAGACGAATCTTATTCATACACATTCTATTACGAGGATATATCCGTTTACAACGATATGACAATAGAAGTATTTTACGATGAATTCAAGGGAGACGGAATAAAAGTCGTAAAAAAACCGAAGAACGCGGAAAAGTAGAACGAACCACACAAATATAAATCCCCGTCATGAACGGGGATTTTCATTTTTTATTCTTCCAAATTATCGTAAGAGCGATAATGGCAAAGAGCGTTCACCACTAAGACACTAAGAGCACTAAGAAGAGCAGAGATTTTTATAGTTCCCGCGGGATTGGACGGAAAGTGCGGATTGCGCGAGTTTGAGAAAAAGAGCATTCAGCCACGAATTAACACGAATTACCACTAACTTCTCAAATGGTTTTTATTGAATTTCTTCTGCCACTGATTACACAGATTCTCAGGATAAACAGCAAGAGCGTTCACCGCAAAGACGCAAAGGACACGAAAAAAGAAAAAAGATTTCTTGAGTTCCCGCGGGACTACGCGAAACGAGCGGATTGCGCGGGGTTGAGAACGAGAACGTTAACAACAAAGTCCCGGAGGGACGATAATATTTTAGGACAAGGGAAATAATATGACAGTCCTGTAGGGACGACAGTATATAATGCCGACCCTACGGGTCTCAAACAAAAATAGTCTTACGTACTAAAAAAATGTCGTCCCTCCGGGACTAAACCGTTCCCTGAAAGGCAAATGATTATAATGTATGGTTTGATATTACTATCTTTTTTTTAAAATCAGTTGAGTTACGAGGCATAGTTCTTAAATAGCGGCATAATCCATAGGAGTATCCTCAAGCAGTTCCGTGGAGATGGCAGCGTTTTAGAAACGGAGAAAAAATGGGATTCGCATATGTGTTTTCGGCAACAAAGAAAAAGCCCCGATGAATTTTTTCACCGGGGCTTTGTTTTATACAAAAATCTTTATAACGTTAATTACAATGTTTACTTGAGAAGCATCATTTTCTTTGTCTCGACGTAACTGCTTGTTTCCATTCTATAGAAATAGAATCCGCTCGACAGGTTCGCTCCGTCGAAATCCACCGAATAGTAACCCGGTTTCTTGACTTCGCTGACGAGCGTCCCGACTTCCCTTCCGAGCACGTCGAATACCTTTATGTTAACGAATCCTTCCTTAGGCACGGAGAACTTTATCTGTGTCGAAGGATTGAACGGATTCGGATAGTTCTGCGAGAGTTCGAATCTTACCGGTATTCCGCTCTGGTTTCCTCCGATATCGGTCGGTACAATCTGATACGCCGTAACATTAATGTTATCCACGTACCATCCGTCCCAGTTCGTATTCGAATCGCAGGAGTCCCTGAATCTCACGAGCATATTGGAAGAGCCGTAAACGTAAGGAGAGATGTCGAAACTTTGAAGTTTCCAAGTCGCTGAATCCTTACCGTTGAAAGTTGCGAGCCTGCTCCAGGTAGAGCCGTTGTTGCTGGACACGTCCACGAAACCGTAATCGTATCCGGCTTCGAGAGCATATTTCTGATACCAACTCAGATAAACTGACGGATATGTCGAAACGTTCAGAGGCACAGATATCATCTGATTGACTCCGCTGTTCGTGCATATACCTTTGAATGAATGCGTCGGCGACAGATACTTATTCGTAACTATTGACCAGTTCGTCATCGTTGGGAAATTAGCGGTGCCGTTTTCCGCGCTGTCGCGCAATATTGTATAGCCCGTGCCGACGAAGATATTAATCATCTTGTCGTAAACCGTTACAGTATCATTTTGTTTAAGTTTAAGCCTTGCCTTGACAACGCCGTTGTTCGGGCAGGTCGCGCCTATCGTGAAATTGAAAGTCGCGCTGTCTGATACGAAAGAATTCAAAGAAGGTTTTGTAAAGACCTGAACGGGTATCGTCAGGTAAGTCGTCTGAGGAATCAACTCGACCTTAACGTTAACAGCGTTCGAGAGACCTTTGTTCCTGTAAACAACCTTGAACGTTCCCGATTCGCCCTGAACATACGTCGCCTTGTTAAGTGTTTCAGATTTTATTCCAACGAAGGGTCCCGCCGCCATTGTCATATAAATGTTCATATACATGCACATCTGCGAGTAAGGAATGATTTCAGCATATGTTGCGTAGAATCCCGAAGTGCCTACTTCAGGCGTCATTACAAACCTGTGGTCAGAGTGTCCCGTCGAATCATTGCTATAGCACCAGTCGAGGTCGCCGCCTCTGACGTAATAGTTCACAGTCTGATAAGGCGTGCCGAATGAGAAATGGTTATCGGCTACGATATCATTTCCATATTCGTTGAAAATAGCGTCGTCGGGAGTAGGAGTCGGGTCGCACCATGCGTAAGGCTTTATCAGATAATTGCCGTAAGTATGATAATCGAGAGCGACCTTGAAATTTCTCGAATTAAAGAAAGTCTTGAACACTTGTGTTTCGGGTTCCGAGAACGGATAAGGACCCCTGTATGTATCCGACGATTGTGACGTTGACGAGCCTCCGTTTGTGGAATTCCAGAAATTCCACGTGCCGAAGTTTCTGTTGAGGTCTGTTCCCGTTGCTGTTCCCTGAGGCTTGCGGTTCTTTCTCCACATTCCGCCGCCGTTAGGATTTGTTGTTTGATTATAATAATATCCGTCGGGATTTATGAACGGGGTGAAATAGATTTCCCTGTTGTTAAGTATGTATGTCGCAACCGGGTCTATGTTATAGTTTTCGAGGAGCCAGTAAATGTAATAAAATAAGTTCATCATACCCATTGGTTCGCGGGCGTGAGTTACGCCGTTCAGCCAGATTTCAGGTCTTCCTGTTGGGGCGTCGGGATTTTTTGTGACCCTGATTGTCCACATCGCTCTGTTCTCGTAGGAATTTCCGATAGACCATTTAGCCGATACGAGAGTCGGGTACTGCTGACGCATCGAATCGAGTTTCGCTATTGCTTCTTCCCATTTAAGGTGTCCGCCCATAGTTCCGTAAATGCTATGATAAATAGTGTATGCGTCAGTCTGCATTATTTCAGGCGAAACATAATTCTGCTTCTGCATTTTATCGTAATGCGACTGCCAGTCGTCTATGGTAATGTCGTATGACACGCCCGATTTTTTAAGCATGTTGATTTCGGATTCCGAGAGCCACGTCTCGAAGTACTGTCCGGGCTTATTTCTTCCGCCGTCGAAGAAAAGACCCTGACTTTCTATCTTCTGAAATTCGGCGCGTGTTGTTGCGTATATTCTCACCTGAGAATATTTTTCCTGCGCTTCTTTGGTTTTATTCTGCGATAACGTAATACCGGAAAAGAAAACCAGAAACACGGTAATTAATAAAAGTGACTTTTTCACGTCAGTAAAATTTGATTAATATAACAT
>DATMXZ010000148.1:0-2128 GCA_035561235.1 Ignavibacteria bacterium | reverse complement strand
ATAATACAATGTTTAGGACCCCCGATTATATCAGCAATCTAAAACCTTACATACCCGGAAAGTCAATTGAAGAACTTGAAAGGGAATTCGGTTTGACGGAAATTCACAAACTCGCGTCGAACGAGAATCCTCTCGGGCATTCGCCTAAAGCGAATGAAGCGATGAGCAAGGCGATAAGCGAATTAAACAGGTATCCCGATGTAGGCTCGGTAGTATTGCGAGAGAAAATTTCCGATAAGTTCGGAATTCCCGTCGAAAACATCGCCGTGGGAAGCGGCAGCGAAGGTATAATGGCGAATCTTTTACGATGCTATCTTTGCGAAGGCGATGAAATGATTACGTCCGAGGCGACGTTCATCGGATTTCAGGTTCTCGCGAGAGGCAGGGCGAACAAGACGCATTACGTGCCGATGTCACGCAAGACTTACAAGTTTGACCTCGACGGAATACTCGACAGGATAAACGAAAACACGAAGATGATTTATCTCTGCAATCCGAATAATCCGACGGGCACGATTTTCACGAAGAAGGAATTCGGCGATTTTTACAAGCAGGTGCCTGACGGCGTGATGATAGTTCTCGACGAAGCGTATTTCGAGTACGCGAACGCTTATGATGAGTATCCGAATTCACTTTTATACAGATACGACAACGTCGTAACTTTCAGGACATTCTCGAAAATATACGGAATCGCCGGACTCAGAGCGGGGTACGCGATGGGTCATTCGGACATAATCTCGACACTTATGAAAGCGAAACTTCCATTCGAGCCGAACACGCTCGCTCAGGCGGCAGCAGCAGGGGCGCTCGATGACGATGAATTTCTCCTGAAGTCCGTGAAACTTAACAGCGAAGGATACGAGTATTTCAAAGCCGAACTCGCGGAACTCGAAAAAAAAGGCGCTTTGAGATTAATTCCTACTTACGCCAATTTCATAATGCTCGATTTATTCTCCGAAGAGAAAGTTAATTCAGTTAACGAGACACTTTTGAGCAGGGGAGTAATAATTCGTCCGCTGAAGCCTTTCGGTCTTGCCAACTGCATCAGAATAACGATGGGGCTTATGAATGAGAATCAGGCATTCATCCGCGAATTTAAAAAACTGTTCTGATGGCGGAGACGATACTCTACGCCCTGATGATAATGGGGCTTCGCATAATCGATGTTTCTCTGGGAACAATAAGAACAATCACGACGGTTCACGGCAATAAGTACCGCGCGGGCTTGATAGGATTTTTCGAGGTAACAATCTGGGTCATCGCAATCAGCACCGTGATGAGCCAGTTAAACAACTTCATAAACATTTTCGCATACTCTGGGGGGTTTGCACTCGGAACGATAATCGGAATCACGATTGAACAGAAACTCGGCTCGGGATTCGTATCGATGAACATAATATCGATGAATTACCCCGACGACATCGCTAACGCGCTGCGTGAAAGCAAGATAGGCGTGACGATGCTGCCGGGTGAAGGCGCGAGCGGGGGAGTTACGGTACTGAACGTTCTGATTTCCCGCAAGAGACAGAAAGAAGTAATCGAAACCGCGGAGAAGATTGACCCGAACGTTTTCATAACCGTCCAGCCTTCTATTCAGCAGAGAGGCGGATACGTGCAGATGAGGAAATAGAACAGTATCAGAACAAGTTATTTCATCAAGTATCGCTTTAAGATTGAACGAATCAATCCGTTGCCTTGTCCGCTGTCACACCTTGTCCGAATGCCGGAGTAAATTAATATACCTATTCGAACATGCAAACAGCGGGACAGGAAAGCATAAATAAAGAGAATTACTTCCGTCAGGCTCGATAAAACCGAAACAGGGTTATGAAAAACCTATTTTAGAAGAACCATCTTTTTAGTCAAACAAAACTTTTCTGTCATCAATCTGTAAAAGTACACTCCGCTATTCAGACCTTCAGCATTGAATGAAACCGAGTATCTTCCTTTGTGCTGCTTTTCATTTATTAAGGTCAGAATTTCTTTTCCCCTGATATCGTAGATTCCAAGCGTTACAAAACAGACTTCGGGAATTTCGTACTCGAGTGAAGTAGACGGATTAAACGGATTCGGATAATTGTCCAGCAGTTTGAACTTATTTATAATCTTATTGTCAATTCTTGTAATA
>DATMXZ010000147.1:0-2027 GCA_035561235.1 Ignavibacteria bacterium | reverse complement strand
TATATAAACCTTATCTGGCTGAAATAAAAGAAATAATTGACGAAACGCCCGACACTAAAACATTCAGGCTTCAGTTGAAAGACCCCGAAGTCGCAAAGACTTTCAACTTCAAAGCGGGACAATTTGCCGAATACGGTGTTTTCGGGGAGGGGGAATCGACGTTCTGCATCGCGTCTTCGCCGACACGCCCCGAAATGATAGAATGCTCGTTCAAGGTTTACGGTAAAGTCACTCAGGCATTGCGCCGCCTTAATGAAGGCGATACCATCGGTTTCAGAGGACCGTACGGCAACTGGTTTCCTCTCGAAGAGCAAAAAGGAAAGAACGTGGTCTTCATAGCAGGAGGCATCGGTCTCGCGCCCGTGCGCTGCGTCATAGACAACGTCCTCGACTGGAGAAAGGATTATAAGGATATTACAATTATTTACGGCGCGCGCTCAATCGGCGACCTGGTTTATAAATACAAATTAAAAGAATGGAAGGACCGCCCCGACGTTAAAACCGTTATTACGGTTGACCCGGGAGGGGAATCTGACGGATGGGACGGCGAAGTCGGCTTCGTTCCCACAATAGTCGAAAAAATTGCTCCGAAAGCGGAAAACACTATAGCGGTTATCTGTGGACCTCCCGTTATGATTAAATTTACGATGCCAGTCCTGAAAAAACTCGGGTTCAGCGATGAAAATATTTTCACTACACTCGAAAACAGAATGAAGTGCGGTCTCGGAAAATGTGGCCGCTGCAACGTCGGCGGCGTCTACGTCTGCAAGGACGGCCCCGTCTTCAACTACGCTCAATTAAAAGAACTCCCCGACGAATTCTAAACGAAAAAATTTTTACTTATACGAAAGCCGGCAATTAAATTTTACCGGCTTTTTCTTATCGTAAATTTAAAAACGAAAACGCAGGCGTACAATTAATAATAATATCTGCTCTTATAATTACTCATTACTGATTATTAATTACTAATTATATTTCAACATTCACCCCTATCCCTTTCGCCAACGCGCTTTCATATACTACCTTCGCCGTAGCCGCATCCTGAATCGCAAGCCCGTTTGATTTAAACAACGTAATCATTTTATCGTTAGTCCTCCCTTGTTTCTTTCCCGTTATTACCTCACCGAGTTCCGCGTGGAAATGACTTTCCGTTATCGCTCCTTCTTTAATCGGTATAAGAATATCGCCCGCCTCGCTGAAACAAGCCTCGCGCGAATCGCCGACGAATAACGAGCGCTTTATCGTTTCCGTGTCGAGTTCACGCATCGCGGGAGCGTGACTGCCTATACCGTTTATGTGCGTTCCTTCCTTCAACTTCTTTCCGTCGAAAAGCGGTTCTGCGGACGAAGAAGCAGTGCATATTATATCGGCTTCTAATACTTCTTCAGGCGTTTTCGCCTTCTTTATCTCGATACTTAGTTTGGAACCCATCTCGGAAATGAATTTGTTCATTGCTTCGTCCGATATGTCATATACTATCGCGCCCTTTATGTCGCGCGCCGTCGCAACTGCCCATAACTGCATCTTCGCCTGCACTCCTGCCCCGAATATTCCCGCAGTCTGCGACTTGTCGTTTCGTGCCAGATACTTTGTTGCTACCCCGCTCGCAGCGCCTGTTCTCACTGCCGTAAGATATCCGCCGTCCATTATGCAGACTACGTCGCCGGTATTTATATCCTGTAAAAGAACCTTGCCTATCGTCGTGGGCATGTTGTATTTCTTCGGATTGTCTTTGTAAACCGTCACTACCTTGCAGGCAAGCGCTCCCATTTCCTTCAAATAAGCAGGCATGTATAGCGAAACACCGTCGGGCGGCTTTATACCCGTCCTTAACGGCAGAACCGCCGTACCGTTTGCCATTTCCGCAAACGCCTTCTCGACCACTTCCATGCAGTCCTTCATCTGCAATACGGATATTACGTCATTGCGGTTTAATATTAATGTCATTTTACACTCCTTTGGTTTTTATGTTATTGAATTTTAACGTTTTTAAGACGGTCATCCAAAAATAACGAGTTATATCGAGT
>DATMXZ010000146.1:0-2171 GCA_035561235.1 Ignavibacteria bacterium | reverse complement strand
ATTATAAGTATAATGTGACCGTCGGGAGTTTCCTCCCGACGGTTTTTTTTTACTGGTTACCAAGTCCCTTTTAACTGGTTACCAAGTCGCAGACACGCCGTGGTGTGCCCCTTTTAACTGGTTACCAAGTCGCAGACACGCCGTGGTGTGCCCCTGCTTGGTAACCTCTTTAAGTCTCCGGTTTCCTTGCCCGCAACTCTCCATTTTACATTGTAATTTTGCATTTTCAACTTTAAATTTTAAACTAAACTGCAACTTTTATACACTAAATTGCGTAATCCATATAAAGGATTCTTAATTAAATTTCACGGCTATGAAACATTTAGATAAAATGAAATCTTCGCTCATTATAGCCCTCGTCGCAGGATTCATCTATTACGCGTTTTCCGACTTCGACACTATAAAGAAAATTCCTTATCTGGCGTATGAAACGTTCAAATCCGCTATCGAGACGGGCGAAACCACGGAAGAATCAAGCCCGACGGTCACCGAAAAAAAGAATACCGACTTCGCGTTGAAAGAAGTATCTGAAAATACCGAGGCGCCGGCGGTTCCCGAAGAATCATCTCTGCGCGACGTTATTTTCTCTTACCTACCTGATTTCTCAAAATATATTCAGGTGCCGGATTTCGGCGGTACGACCGCTTACGCTTACAGCCATAGGATTCCGAAAGAGCGTATGAGCGATTTCGGGTTCAACTCCGACTTCGGTCCCTCTATGGTTAGGGTGTCCGATTACGGCGATTACTATCCCTTCGACTCCAACGAAGTGATTGTTAAACTCAAGATCAAAAGCCTCGATTCGCTGAACATTTACCTCGACGAATCGATGTTGAAACTCAATGAAGCGCTTTCTAAACTCAACGAGCAGTTGATGAGCGATGAGTTTCTTAAAGCATTGCCGCATTTCGACAGCAATCAATTCAAGGTTGAAGTTGACATCGACGGCGATGAACTGCGCAGGGAAATCGAAGAATCGATGGAAGATTACCGCGAGGGAATTAAAGACTACAGGGACGAAATGAAAAACTTCAAGTTCGAATTCAGGAACCAGATGGATGAACTGAAAGACCTGAAACTCGATACTGTCAGGTTCAAATTCGATATGGAAGAGTTCAAGGACTCGATGCAGGAATTCGAGGAAAATATGAAAGAATACAAGGAGAATATGAAGGAATATCAGGAGAATATGCAGGAGTTCAAGGAAAATATGAAAGAACTCAAGGAGAAAATGAAAGACATCGAGAAATCCAAGATGAAAAAAATCGAAAAACAGATAGAAGTTTACGAAAGTTAGCAACAATAGGGAACCCTAAGGAGAGAAGGTAATTAGCAGTGGGTTACCAAAACCGTAAAGGCGGACATTGGAAAAACAACGACTAGGTACCTTTTCCATAGCATTGAAGCCCCGTAAGGGGCTTCTTTTTTTTCCCTTCCCGAAAATACATCATTCCTGATCATCCCCGTTCAGCCCGCGCATCTGGCGGCATCTTGGTAAAAACAATAATGAAGCATTTCAGCCCGCGCATCTGGCGGCATCTAATTGAATTCGAAATACTATAAACTTTTAACAAAAACCCCAATCAAAACTTGTCAGAATATTTCCCGAACTACGAAAAAAATTATCTTTCCGACTTAGCCCACGGCTTCAGCCGTGGGTAAAATGCGAACGAAGAAAAAACCGTTTCAACGGTTTAAAATTCTTATTACATTTCAGCCCGCGCATCTGGCGGCACCTTGGTAGAAAACAATAATGAAGCATTCAGCCCGCGCATCTGGCGGTATCTTGGTAGAATCATTTCCGCTTATCAAAATAAATCCAATTTCTGCTTAATACAGCCTCTAATTTCCTGTACGGATACTATTTTCACGGGGGATGCAAGTGGAAATCAGTTGTGGTTTGCACTCGAAATTGTGATTGACGATTTTTTGTATAACATACTCCTTAATTTCCTGAAAAATCTGTATTCATAGAACGCACACACCCGTATTAATTCTATTTGTCCGCGCCTCCGTTATTTGAAATCTCTTTTCCTTAAAAGAATATTTATACAAATTGATTAATCCGCATTTTCGTCAAAATTGAACTGTTTGTGTATTCATACTCTCTCATTCTAATCTTTTCCTATCCCCGAAACCGCAAAAAATATTTTTTAACTCCCGTGTTTATC
>DATMXZ010000145.1:0-5591 GCA_035561235.1 Ignavibacteria bacterium | reverse complement strand
TAAGTTCCATTTTTAATTTTTATAAATTTCCACTAAACCTGAATTTGCTCCCGGAATGGAGCCTTTTAATAGAGTAAGATTTGAATCCGGGATAATCTTTACGACTTTAAGATTCGCTATAGTGACCTTGTCACCGCCCATTCTTCCGGCCATTCTCTGGCCTTTAAGAACTCTTGACGGATAAGAAGAAGCGCCGATGGAACCCGGAGCTCTTTCCCTGTCGCTCTGACCGTGTGTGCGCACACCGCCGCCGAATCCGTGTCTTTTAACTACGCCCTGGAATCCTTTACCTTTCGATAAACCGGTAACTTTAACCTTATCTCCGACTTTGAATATATTGTCTATTTTTAATTCGTCGCCCACTTTAAGGTCTGCAAACGGGAAATCCCTGAGTTCCTTAACGTAACGCGGAGGAGCAATTTTTAAATTTTGATAGACTTTTCTTTGAGGCTGGTTAACCTTCTTTTCCTTCTTAGTCCCGAAACCGACTTTTACCGCTTCGTATCCGTCTTTTTCTTTCGTCTTTATCTGCGTAACAACGCACGGACCTGCTTCAATGACTGTGCACGGTATCGCGTTTCCGGAATCCTCAAAGAACGTAGTCATACCTATTTTTTTTCCTAATATACCTAACATTTGAGTATAATTAATTTTTAACAGATCTTACGATTAAACTTTTATTTCTATATCAACACCACCCGGAGGATCCAGTTTGGTCAATGCATCGACAGTCTTATTCGAGGAATTGAGAATATCAATAAGTCTTTTATGAGAACGTGTTTCAAACTGTTCTCTCGACTTTTTATCGACGTGAGGCGATCTCAGAACGGTATAAACATTCTTCTTCGTAGGAAGAGGAATCGGTCCGCTAACGATTGCACCCGTCTGCTTGATAGTCTTAATAATCCTCTCGGTCCACTTGTCAAGCAATGCGTGGTCGTAAGATTTTAATTTAATCCTGATTTTTTGTGTAGCCAATTTTTGTTTATTTTATATTTTTTGCGGGCGGGAACGTTTCCGTTCCCGTCCGTAGTTAAAATTTATTATTCAACAATTTTTGTTACAACACCGGAACCGACAGTCCTGCCGCCTTCTCTGATGGCGAATCTGAGTTTTTCTTCCATCGCGATAGGAGCAATAAGGTCGATTTTCAAACCGTCAAGGTTGTCGCCCGGCATAACCATCTGAACGCCTTCGGGAAGCGTAACGACACCCGTAACGTCCGTAGTTCTGAAATAGAACTGCGGCCTGTAGTTGTTCGCAAAAGGAGTATGGCGTCCGCCTTCCTCTTTGGACAACACGTAAACCTGCGCTTCGAATTTCGTATGAGGAGTTACCGACGCGGGTTTCGCGAGCACCATTCCTCTTTCGATTTCCTTCTTGTCAACGCCTCTTAACAGAAGACCGCAGTTGAATCCCGCGACCGCTTCATTAAGGGTCTTGTTGAACATTTCCGCGCCTGTTACGACGGTTTTTTTGTGAGCGCCGAGACCGATTAATTCGACTTCGTCTCCGACTTTCACTTTTCCTCTTTCAACTCTTCCGGTTGCTACAGTACCGCGACCCGTGATTGAGAACACGTCCTCAACCGACATAAGGAAGGGCTTATCGGTTTCGCGCGCCGGCTCGGGAATGTATGAATCTACCGCGTCCATTAGTTCCCACACGCATTTTAATCTTTCGTCGTCAATACCGACTGATTCGTCAAGACCGGCTTCCATGGCCTTTAACGCCGAACCCCTGATGATGGGAATATCGTCGCCCGGGAAATCGTACTTTGTAAGGAGTTCTCTGATTTCCATTTCAACGAGTTCGAGCAGTTCGGGATCCGCCGCGTCGACTTTATTAAGGAATACGACCATTGCGGGTACGCCTACCTGACGCGCGAGAAGAATGTGTTCTCTCGTCTGGGGCATGGGACCGTCTGTTGCCGCTACTACAAGAATGGCACCGTCCATCTGCGCAGCACCTGTAATCATGTTCTTTACATAGTCGGCGTGTCCGGGACAGTCAACGTGAGCATAGTGTCTTTTTTCAGTCTGATACTCGACGTGGGCTGTCGCAATCGTGATACCTCTTGCCTTTTCTTCGGGTGCTTTATCAATTTCATCGAATTTTTTTACCTTAGCAGAACCTTTTCTTGCTAAGCACATAGTGATGGCAGCGGTTAACGTAGTTTTTCCATGGTCAACGTGCCCGATGGTTCCAATATTAACGTGCGGTTTAGACACGTCATATGTTTCTTTTGCCATTTTTTAAATCTCCTATAGAGTTATTTAAATTAGTAAATACACTTTTAAAACTGGTGGGTCAGGGAGGAATTGAACCTCCCACCTCGTGCTTATAAGGCACGCGCTCTAACCAACTGAGCTACTGACCCAATCTTGTCCTTGCGGACGGAAACCTTCACACAATCCGCGGAGTCGTGCTTAAGGTTTTATAGAGCGTTTTCGTGTCTGATTCACGAGTTCTGTCCCCGTTTAGAACGGGGCTGACCCAAACTTATTAAAGAACTATCTTCTCTTGCCTGTATAATTTTCAATTATCTTTTCCGATACCGATTTCGGCGCTTCGTCGTAATGCGAGAACTGCATCGTGTATATCGCGCGCCCCTGCGTCATCGAGCGAAGTTGCGTAGCGTATCCGAACATTTCCGATAATGGCACCATCGACCTTATAACCTGCGCGTCGCTTCTCTGAAGCATTCCTTCAATTCTTCCGCGCCTCGAACTCAAGTCGCCCATAACGTCGCCCATATAATCATCGGGCGTAACGACCTCGACATCCATTATGGGTTCAAGCAGAACGGGGTCGGCTTTTCTCGCAGCGTCCTTGAACGCTATCGAACCCGCAATCTTAAACGCCATTTCGGACGAGTCGACATCGTGATACGAGCCGTCGTACAATATCGCCTTAACGTCCTCGACGGGATACCCCGCGAGCACGCCGTTCTTCATCGCCTCTTCGATACCTTTTTCAACAGGAGAAATGAACTCTCTCGGAATCACTCCGCCGACAATTTTGTTCTCAAACACGAATCCCTTGCCTTTTTCATTCGGTTCGATTTCAATCCATACGTGTCCGAACTGTCCCTTGCCGCCCGACTGTCTGACGAACTTACCTTCCTGTTTGACTTTCTTTCTGATTGTTTCTTTATACGCAACCTGCGGTTTGCCGACATTGGCATCCACCTTGAATTCCCTTTTAAGCCTGTCCACAATAATTTCGAGATGGAGTTCGCCCATTCCCGAAATCAAAGTCTGACCGGTTTCTTCGTCCGAACTAACCTGGAACGTGGGGTCCTCATCGGAAAGTTTCGACAAAGATTCTCCGAGTTTATCCTGATCCGCTTTTGTCTTAGGTTCTATTGCTATCTGAATTACGGGTTCAGGGAACGTCATTTTTTCGAGTATAATAGGATCGTCTTCGGAGCATAAAGTGTCGCCCGTCTTAGTATTCTTCAAGCCTACTGCCGCGGCGATATCACCGCTGAAGACCTCTTTTATGTCTTCCCTGTGATTCGCGTGCATCTGCAGAATTCTTCCGAGCCTTTCCTTCTTTCCCGTAATCGAGTTATAGATATAACTTCCCGCTTCAGCCTTTCCCGAATACACCCTGAAGAAGCAGAGTTTTCCGACGTAAGGATCGGTCATAATCTTGAACGCGAGCGCCGTGAACTCTTCTTCATCCGAAATCTTTCGAACGATATGGTCGTCCTTGTGCATGTGATGTCCGGTTATCTCGCTCAAATCCGAAGGAGACGGAAGCAAATCGACAATCATATCGAGCAGATTCTGAACTCCTTTGTTTTTAAACGACGAGCCGCAAAGCACGGGAATAATCTTTACCTGAATAGTTGCCTTTCTGAGCACTGTCAGGATTTCCTGCTCTGTAATTTCTTTTCCTTCGAGAAATTTCTCAAGAAGCGTATCGTCAACATCCGAAACCGCCTCAAGCAGTTTCTGTCTGTATTCTTTCGCTTGAGATTTCATCGAAGCGGGAATATCGATATCCTCAAACGTCGCGCCGAGAGTATCCTCGTTGAACATTCTCGCCTTCATCGTTATGAGGTCGATAATACCTTTGTACATATCGCCCTGTCCGACGGGAAGATGAATCGGGACCGCGTTTGCTTTCAGCCTGTCCTTAATCATCTGGACCGTGTTGAAAAAGTCAGCGCCTACCCTGTCCATCTTGTTCACGAAAGCAATTCTCGGAACATTGTATTTATCCGCCTGCCGCCAGACCGTTTCCGACTGGGGCTCGACACCGCCGACGGCGCAGAATAGCGCGACAGCGCCGTCGAGAACCCTCAAAGAGCGTTCGACTTCCGCCGTAAAATCAACGTGTCCGGGCGTGTCAATAATATTTACCCTGTGATCTCTCCAGAAACAAGTAGTAGCAGCCGAGGTTATCGTAATTCCTCTTTCCTTTTCCTGTTCCATCCAGTCCATCGTCGCCGCGCCCTCGTGCACTTCGCCCATGCGGTGAAGTTTACCGGTATAATACAATATCCTCTCGGTTGTTGTAGTCTTACCTGCATCGATGTGCGCCATGATGCCTATATTCCTCGTTTTTTCTATTGATACCTTTCTCGGCATTTAGAACTAAAAACTCCTTCCTTGTTTTTTACCATTTAAAATGCGCAAACGCCTTGTTTGCTTCAGCCATTCTGTGAACGTCCTCTTTTTTCTTCACGGAACTTCCTTCGCCGACGGATGCTGCCATTAATTCGTTAGCAAGCCTCAAAGACATAGTCTTTTCGCCTCTCGCGCTCGAATACGTCAGTATCCATTTTATGGCTAACGCGACTCGTCTGTCAGGCCTGACTTCCGTCGGTATCTGATAGTTCGAACCGCCGACTCTGCGTGAACGGACTTCTATAGAAGGCATTACGTTGTTAATCGCTTTATTGAACACTTCGAGCGGATTGCTCTTCGTCTTCTCCTCTATAATGTCAAATGCATTGTACATTATACGCTGGGCAACGAGTTTCCTGCCCTCTTTCATGATTGAGTTTATGAATCTCCCGACCAGAACGTCATTGTACCTGAAGTCAGGGATTCTGATTCTCTTCTCTGCTCTTTTTCTTCTCATTAAAAAAGATATATTTTTTTAGAAAACTATTTTGCTACGGATTCTTTCGCCCTTTTGGCACCGTACTTGGATCTTGATTTCTTTCTGTTGGCGACGCCAGCGGTATCTATTGCACCACGAATGATGTGATACCTAACGCCCGGAAGGTCTTTTACTCTTCCGCCCCGGATTAATACTATGGAGTGTTCTTGCAGATTGTGACCTTCGCCCGGAATGTAAGCTGTAACTTCGATTCCGTTGGTCAATCTAACTCTGGCTACTTTTCTTAACGCTGAATTAGGTTTCTTCGGAGTAGTCGTATATACGCGGGTACATACACCTCTCTTCTGAGGACAAGAATCCATCGCAGGAGCCTTGCTCTTGTAAACCTTATCTTTACGTCCTTTACGAACTAATTGATTAATTGTTGGCAAACGTACCTAAATTTTTGTTTATCAAAATATTTGAAACATTAAAAATAATAAATTTCCTGAATTTAGTCAACACTATAAGAC
>DATMXZ010000144.1:0-9439 GCA_035561235.1 Ignavibacteria bacterium | reverse complement strand
GGGTGTCCTTCGTCAAAGAGAGTTAGCCGAAAAGAAGAATTTAAAGAAATAACAATATATTATTTTAATGAGCGAAGAAAACAAAGTTCAAGAAGTCAAAAAAAGATTAACATCGAGGAAAGCCAGAATAGGCGTGGTGATAAGCAATAAAATGGATAAGTCCATTCTTGTCGCTATCGAGAAGAGAATGAAGCATCCGCTTTACAAGAAGTTCTTTAAGAAAACCACTAAGTTCATGGCGCACGACGAAAAGAATGAATGCGGAATCGGAGATACGGTGAAAATAATGGAAACGAGACCTCTTAGCAACAAGAAGCGCTGGAGACTTGTGGAAATCGTGGAAAAAGCGAAATAATAATAATAATCAAGTAAAGATAATTTTAATTATGATACAGGAAGAAACAAATCTTACGGTTGCGGATAATTCAGGCGCGAAGTCTGTCAGGTGCATCAGGGTTCTGGGCGGATCCGACAGAAGGTACGCGAGCCTGGGCGATATTATCGTTGTTTCCGTAAAGTCGGCTATTCCCGGCGGCACGGTTAAGAAGGGAGAAGTCTCAAGAGCGGTTATCGTGAGAACGGTGAAGGAAGTAAAGAGAAAAGACGGAAGTTGCATAAAATTTGATGAAAACGCCGCGGTACTTATTAACGCGAACAACGAACCGAGAGGCACACGTATTTTCGGACCGGTCGCGAGAGAACTAAGGGAAAAGCAGTTTATGAAAATAATTTCGCTCGCTCCGGAAGTAATTTAAAGGCATCGAAAAAAAGATATTAAAATGATAAAATCAAGACTCAAAAAAAACGATTTGGTAAAAGTAATCAGCGGTAATTCAAGAGGAACAACCGGAAAGATTCTTTTTATCGACAGGAAAAAAGGAAGAGTTATTGTCGAGGGTGTGAATATCGTTCACAAACACACGAAACCGACACAAAAAAATCCTCAGGGCGGTATAGTAAAGAGGGAAGCTTCGATTAACATCACGAACGTTCAGTTGATTTGTCCGAAGACGAACAAGCCGACTAGAATCGGAATGGAACTCGTGTCCGACGCCTCGACGGGAAAATCGAAGAGAATGAGAAAAAGCAAACAATCAGGCGAAATAATAATCAGTTAAAAAAATGGCAAAAAGCAAGCAAGATAGAAAGATAGAAAACGAAAAAGTCGATCAGCAGGCCAAGGGCAAGAAGGGCAAAGACGGCAAAGACGAAAAATTCAAGGAAGAGAAAGTGCCTGTGAGATTACTTGAGTTTTACAGAACGAAGATTGTACCTGAATTGATTAAGAAGTTCAGTTATAAGAATAAAATGCAGGCTCCGAAACTCCAGAAGATTATTCTTAACTGCGGAGCGGGAGCGGCTGTCGCCGACCCGAAAATTATCGACTCGACGATGAAAGACCTTGAAGCGATTACTGGACAGCACCCCACGGTTATAAAAGCCAAGAAATCGGTCTCGAATTTTAAACTCAGACAGGGTATGAACATCGGCGTCAGGGTCACGCTCAGAAACGACAGGATGTATGAATTCCTCGACAGGCTGATAAACGTCGCGATTCCGAGAATACGCGATTTCAGAGGACTGCCCGACAAGAGTTTCGACGGAAGAGGCAATTACTCTATGGGCGTTAAAGAGCAAATTATTTTTCCAGAGATAAACGTCGATAACATAGCGAGAATTATGGGTATGGATGTTACTTTCGTGACCTCTGCCAGAACTGACGAAGAGGCGTTCGAACTTTTAAAATCTTTCGGATTACCGTTTACAAAATAATAATACAAATGGCAAAAAAATCACACATAGCAAGACAGGAGAGAAGAGAAAGACTCGTTAAGAAATATGCCGAGAAGAGAAAAGAACTAAAGGAAAAAGGTGACTACGCGGCGCTGGCGAAACTGCCGAGAGACAGCAGCGCGACAAGACTGCATAGCAGATGCAGCATGACCGGAAGAGCAAGGTCATATTACAGAAAATTCGGGGTATCACGTCTGGTGTTCAGGGAACTGGCGCTTCAGGGCAAGATTCCCGGAGTAGTTAAATCAAGCTGGTAAAAAAACAAAACAGGAGATTTTTTAGAATGTCAATGACAGATCCAATAGCAGATTTCTTAACAAGAGTCAGAAACGCGATAAGTTCGGGAAAGAAAACGGTTGATATACCTGCTTCGAAGATGAAAACCGGTATTGCGGATTTAATGCTGAAAGCGCGTTTTATTAGCGATTACTCGATTATTGAAACCGAAGGTAACAAGAAATATATTTCTATCAAACTGAAATATAACGACGGCGTAAGCGTGATTGAAGGGCTTAGAAAAATCAGCAAACCCGGTATCAGAACGTATAAAGGCGCCGAAGAACTTCCCCGTGTGAGGAACGGTCTCGGAATCGCGGTTATCTCAACCTCAAAAGGACTGATGACCGACAAGCAGGCAAGAAGCCAGAACATCGGCGGCGAAGTCATTTGTGAAATCTGGTAATTTATAAAAAAGAAAATCAAGAAACATGAGCAGAATAGGTAAAAAAATAATTGAAATTCCGAACGGAGTCAAACTTGATATTAAGGATTCGGAAGTAAGCGTCACGGGTCCGAAAGGAACACTTTCGATGACACTTACCGGAGATATCAGGATAAGCGTGAACGGGAATGAAGTAACTTTTACGAGAGACAACGAGCAGAAAAAGAATAAGGCGCTTCACGGTTTGTACAGAGCGCTTCTTATGAATATGGTTATCGGCGTTACAGAAGGATACTCAAAGAAACTCGAACTTGTCGGAATAGGTTATAAAGCGGAACTCAAAGGAGATTTTCTGCTTATAAATATCGGATATTCGCATCCGATAATATTCAAGGCGCCCGAAGGCATTAAAATTGAAGTGCCTGCTCCGACGAACATTATCGTAAGCGGCAACGATAAACAACTGGTCGGACTAATAGCGGCGAAAATCCGTTCCTTCCGCGAACCCGAACCCTACAAAGGAAAAGGAATTAAGTACGATACTGAAAAGATTAGAAGAAAAGCGGGAAAAACAGCAGCAAAGTAAAATTTTAAAAGTTTAATAGTAAAAAAGTGAATACGAAATACTTATCAAGAAGAGCAAAGATAAAATATAAAATCAGGAAAAAGGTATCGGGAACCCCGGATAAACCCAGACTGGTTGTATTCAGAAGCGCGGTCAATATTTACGCGCAGTTGGTCGATGATGTAAACGGCAAGACGCTCGCATCGGCTTCTTCTCTGGAAAAGGAATTGAAATCCAAAATTGAAGAAACTAAAGGAAGAGTCGGAAAATCGAAAATAATCGGAATGACGATTGCGGAAAGAGCAAAGGATTTGAGCATTATGAACGTCGTGTTTGACAGGAATGGTTATCTTTATCACGGACGTGTGAAAGCCCTTGCTGAAGGTGCCCGCGAAGGTGGTTTAAAGTTTTAACTAAATTCTTTATATTTATTAGTTTAAAAATTTGATATATTCTCGGGTCGTCTAATGGCAGGACAGCGGCCTTTGGAGCCGTTAGCGGAGGTTCGAATCCTCCCCTGAGAACAGAACCTGTAAGATGTTTATATACAGGAAATAATATCAGGATTTAAGAAAGTGTAAATTTATATTTTAATGGCGAAAAAATACATAAAGGCAAGCGAACTCGAGTTAAAGGAAAAACTGGTTTACATAGGCAGAGTTGCCAAGGTTGTAAAGGGCGGACGCAGGTTCAGTTTCAGCGCTGTAAGCGTTGTCGGAGACGGTAAAGGACACGTAGGACTCGGATTGGGCAAAGCCAACGAAGTTACGGACGCAATAAGGAAAAGCGTTGAGGACGCGAGAAAATCTTTAATGGAAGTTCCTTTAAGAAAAGGAACGATTCCTTTTGAAATAATCGGAAAGTACGGCGCGGCGAAAGTGCTACTGAAACCCGCGACTCCCGGAACGGGACTCATAGCGGGCGGCGGAGTGAGAGCGGTGCTTGAAGCGGCAGGCATTCAGGACGTTCTTACAAAACTGCTGGGTTCTTCGAATCCGCATAACGTCGTGAAAGCAACAGTAAGCGCTTTAAGAAATCTTCGCGACGCGAAAACTACCGCGGACAAGCGCGGAATGAATTTATCAGAATTATTCTCAATCTAACGATGGAAAAGAATTTAAAAATAACACAAGTAAAAAGCATAATAGATACAACAGTAAGGCAAAAAAGAACAATTGAAGCATTGGGTCTCGGAAGACCTAATTATTCAGTCGTTAAAAAGGATTCACCTCAGATCAGAGGCATGATCGAGAAGGTGAAACATTTAGTGAAAGTAGAAGTATTATAGGTAAAGATTTTCTGAAAATAATCAGTGTTACAGTAAAAAAAAACAAAAACTAAATGAAAGGAAAAGAAATGAAGTTTGCAAAATTACTCTCCATTATGCTTTTGGGGATCATGCTTGTATCGTCCGTATCGTTCGGACAGTCCATCCCCAGCGGTACCGCAAGGTACGAAGCATTGGGCTACAATCCTTTTATAAAGGATGCTTCGATTGACATTAACAGAAACCCTTCCTGGTCAACCGTGTACAGAAACTATGCATTCGGTGACATCGGAAGAGACGCAGTCGGAAACGACCAGTATCAACTGACCGAACAATGGGCAGGCATTAACTTCGGCGTATCGAAGGACGTATCGTTAGGTCTCGTCCTGAATAAATTCGAAGACAACTGGACAGACTTTACAAATTACGGCAATAATGTCTATGGTGTAAACAGACCTGTAGTGCCTTTAAAGGTTTTATTCGGCTGGCAAATGTCTCCTAAGTTTGCACTCGGCGTTGCTCCTTATTATGCGGGATGGTCCAATGAATTCGATTCAACCGGTCAGAACCATAAATGGAGTTCCATGTCTTTAGGCGGTACAGTTGGTGTTCTTGGTAAACTTGAAGGCGGATGGATCGAAGGCGCAGTAGATTTAAAAATTAACAAATACAAATACGAAAGAACTATCGTTGCGACAAATAACATCGATGAAAACGAAGGCGGAATGCAGATGAATGTATTTACAAGAGCATTCTTCACTGTAAACAAGAATCTCGGTGTTAACTTAGTTCCTTATCTCGGATTTGGAATGTACAGTTGGAATCCAACCTCTACTCCGCTTGTGGCGGGTGGTTACAGTAAGTTTAGCCACTTAAATTTCATGGGCGGTCTTGGTTTAAATATGCCGGTACTTGACAACGGTCTGTTAGCAGGCGGTCTTTCTGTAGGTTACCATCAGGTCGAAAACAAATACGATGCTACAAGTTACACTTATACATATTCCGAATTCGTGCTTCCTCAGTTCAATCTTGGTATTGAATGGCCGTTCACTGATTGGCTTACGGGAAGAGCAGGTTATTCGAGATCGGTAATTTCATCTAAGAGCAATGTCGAATCTGCAGGAAATACCTATTATTGGAAAAGCACGGGAGTGTCAGACTCCAAGCAGACAATCACTGTCGGTTTCGGTCTTGATTTCAACAGATTCAACCTCAGCGGTACTGTCGGCGAAAAATTATTCAAGGATGGTTTCTATATCATGACAGGCAAGACGAATGAAATGTTCGGAGTGCTTTCAGCATCTTATTATTTTGGTAAATAATTTGTTAAAAAGAATATCATAAATCATTACATGAGACCCCTTGGTAATACAAGGGGTCTTATTATTAGTCTAATAAAAAGCAATGAACATACTCAGTAACTTAAAATACGCAGAAGGCTCGAGAAAAAAGAAAAAAAGAGTCGGTAGGGGTCAGGGTTCCGGTTTCGGCGGAACTTCAACAAGAGGCGAGAACGGCGCTAAGTCCCGTTCAGGCAACAAGTACAGGGCCTGGTTTGAAGGCGGTCAGATGCCGCTTCAAAGAAGGGTGCCCAAGTTCGGCTTCAGGAACATTAACAGAGTTGAGTATAATGTTTTGAATCTCGGCAACATTCAGAAACTTATCGATGAAGGTAAAATTTCCGAAACGAAGATTGACGTAAAATATTTTCTCAACTTTGGCTTTGTAAAGGATTCAAGAAAGCCGTTGAAAATTCTCGGAAACGGAGAATTGAAATCAAAACTTGAAATAACAGCAAATTCATTCAGCAAATCTGCTAAAGAAAAAATCGAGAACCTCGGAGGAAAAGCCATTACAATATGAGCGGTTTCGTAGAAAATTTCAGGAATATATTTAAGATTGAGGAACTGAGAACCAGAATCCTCTTCACGATTGCACTTCTTGTTGTCGTGAGAATCGGCGCGCACATAACCCTACCGGGCATCGACGCTTCAATTCTTGCCGAGGCTAACAAGAATATGAGTTCGAACAATCTGTTCGGCTTGTACGATTTGTTCGTCGGAGGTGCTTTCCAGAAGGCAGCCGTGTTTTCTCTCGGCATTATGCCTTACATCAGCGCATCCATCATTATTCAGTTACTGGGCGCGGTATTTCCTTACTTCCAGAAACTTCAGAAAGAAGGCGAAGAAGGCAGAAAGAAAATCAACCAGTTGACAAGGCTCGGCACGATTCCTGTCGCGGCTCTTCAGGCCTGGGGCATCAGCGTTCAACTTGGCACGAGGAAAGCGGGAGAACTTCATATTATAAGTCCTGAAGTTTCGACGTTTATGTTTACGATTTCTACCGTGATTTTCCTTACAGCCGGAACAATCCTGCTGATGTGGATGGGTGAACAGATTACGGAAAGAGGTATCGGAAACGGTATATCACTCATAATTTTTATCGGAATCATTGACAGATTCCCTTATTCAATATTCGATGAATACAGAATAATTTCGGAAGGCGTCAGGAACATATTGATAGAAGCGGTTTACATCGCGGCTTTCGTATTCATTATCGCGGGCGTAATTGCAGTAACAGTCGCGACGAGAAAGATTCCCGTGCAGTACGCGAAAAGAGTCGTTGGAAGAAAAGTATTCGGCGGAGTTACACAGTACATTCCGCTGAAAGTTAACCAGGCAGGCGTTATGCCGCTTATATTCGCGCAATCGATTATGTTCATTCCCAGCACGGTTCTGTCGTTCTTCCCGAACAGTGATTTCATGCAGAATGTAGCAAGATATTTTGATTATCAAAGTTGGTTCTATTCGTTCGTGTACGCGCTGCTGATTGTGTTCTTCACGTATTTTTATACGGCGATCGCTTTCAATCCGAAGGACGTCGCCGACAACATGAAAAAACAAGGCGGATTCATTCCCGGTGTAAGACCGGGAAAACCGACATCCGATTTCATCGATAACATACTGACAAAAATAACTCTGCCGGGATCTATTTTCCTGGCGCTTATAGCAATAATACCTTCATTGCTTACAAAACTCGGTGTTACGCAGGGATTGGCGCAATTCTTCGGAGGCACGAGTCTGCTTATTGTTGTGGGTGTCGCTCTCGATACGCTTCAGCAGGTTGAGTCGCATCTTCTTATGAGGCATTACGACGGATTCATGAAGGGTACAAAGTTGAAAGGCCGCAGGTTCTGATAGTTTAATGTCTCTGGTTAAAAGCGATAATGAAATAAAATTGATGCGCGAAAGTTGCGGTATCGTAGCAGGTTCTTTAAAATACATAAAAGATTTTATAAGAGCGGGTGTTACCACTCTTGAACTCGACAGCCTGATTGAAGATTTCATAAGGAGCAGGGACGCGTATCCTGCATTCAAGGGATACGGAGCAACGAGAAAGAAAAAAGGTTTTCCCGCGAGTGCGTGTATCTCGGTTAACGACGTTGTCGTTCACGGGATACCTTCCGAAAGGAAACTCGAAGAGGGAGATATAGTTTCGGTTGACGTCGGCGCGCTGAAAAACGGTTACTACGGTGACGGCGCTTATACTTACGCAGTCGGCGAAGTCGGCAGGAAGAAAGAAATGCTTATGAAAGTAACGGAGGAATCGCTCTACAAGGGGATTGAAAGAGCGGTAGCGGGCAATACGATTAACGACATAGCAATAGCGGTTCAGTCATACGTGGAAGGCTCGGGGTTCAGCGTTGTTAGAGACCTGGTCGGACACGGGATAGGCAAGAATCTTCACGAGGAGCCCGCGGTCCCGAATTTTTACAGTACGGCCAATAATTTCAGGCTTAAAGCGGGGATGACTTTAGCAATAGAACCTATGGTAAATTATGGAAGTTTTGAAGTGCTGACTCTTGACGACGACTGGACGATTGTAACGAAAGACGCGGAACCGTCAGCTCATTTTGAGCATACGATTCTGATTACGAACGGAAAACCTGAAATTTTAACAGTATAAAAAATTTTGGTGAAACAGGATTCAATAAAAGTTGACGGAATTATTACGGAAATTCTTCCGAACACTACATTTAAAGTTAAACTTGAGAACGGGCACGAAATACTTGCTCACATATCCGGAAAGATGAGAATGAATTACATAAGGATCCTGCAGGGCGACAAGGTGAGCGTGGAACTTTCGCCTTACGACCTAACTAAAGGAAGAATCACATACAGGTATAAATAAATAAATAAATTTACATATATGAAAGTTAGAAGTTCTGTAAAAAAGATGTGCGATAAGTGCAAGATAATAAAACGCAAAGGCGTGGTAAGGGTTATTTGCATTAATCCTAAACACAAACAACGTCAAGGATAATTTTTATAATTTAATCACACAGGAGTAAAAATTGGCAAGAATAGCAGGAGTTGACCTTCCGAGAAACAAGAGAGTGGTAATCGGACTTACATCAATATTCGGTATCGGTCTTTCGACTTCGAAATCGATATTGGGAAAACTCGGAATCAACGAGGATACAAAGGTATCCCAGCTTACTGACGATGAAGTTAACAAGATAAGGAACGAAATCAGTAATATTAAGATTGAGGGCGCGCTAAAGTCGGAAGTACAGATGAACATAAAGCGTTTAATGGATACCGGTACCTACCGCGGCAAAAGACACAGAAGAGGACTTCCCGTCAGAGGGCAGAGAACCAGAACGAATGCCCGTACGAGAAAAGGAAAGAGGAAAACTGTTGCAGGTAAGAAGAAAGCTGCGGCTAAGAAGTAAAAAATAATTTGTTTAAAAATTAAATCTATAGAACTTGGCAAAGACTTTTAAAAAAGCGAAGAAAAAAATTCAGGTCGATTCGAACGGCGTGGCTCATATAAGAGCGACGTTCAACAACGTGATAGTCACGCTTACCGATGCATACGGCAATACGATTTCATGGGCGTCGTCCGGAAAGATGGGATTCAAGGGTTCGAAGAAGAACACACCGTTTGCTGCACAGATGTGCGCTGAAGCGGCGGCGAAGGAAGCATTCGACCTTGGTCTTAAGAAAATCGAAGTCCTTATTAAAGGCGTCGGTTCCGGCAGAGACGCCGCGGTGCGGGCGCTTAATACGGCAGGACTCGAAATCCTTTCAATCAAGGACATTACGCCTCTGCCGCATAACGGCTGCAGACCGCCGAAAAGAAGAAGAGC